>DUTS01000101.1 GCA_012841935.1 Clostridia bacterium | reverse complement strand
GTACGTCCACATATAGGATATTGTTAGGTTGACACAAAACAAATCACATGTGAGGTACTGCCACTATGTTTATCGTATCATGTTTTTGTGCAACTAACAACTTTTATTATTTTATTATTCCTAGGCCACCACCTCCTTGAATAAGAATGTCATTTAACAAATCAAAACTTTTATTTCAAGGAGGTATACAGTTATGGCATTTCAGCCTTACATTAAGAAATTTAACGATTTACTGATACTGCGTGATTTAACCTATAATACCGTCAAATCTTATAACAGCATGCTGCGCAGATATCTTTCCTGGGTAGCATCGTCCCGGAAAACCCCCGAGGAGATCTCTTTTGCAGAAATCAGGGCTTATCTTTTGTTTCTTAAACAGCAAAGGGTTCTTTCCAACAGCAGTATTAATGCACATATTTCTCAGCTGAAGTTTTTTCATTTGTACGTTTTGGGAAAACCTTGGAACAAGTATGAAGTTCCTTACATGAAATTTCATACCAAGCTTCCCGATATTCTTACCCTTGACGAGGTTAATTATTTTATCAAGACTATCGCCAATTTAAAGCATAAAGCCTGTATTGCACTTTTATATTCCGCAGGCTTAAGGGTTAGCGAAGTGCGTCATCTACGTTATGAGGACATCAGCCGTAAAAACATGCGCATCTATGTCCGGCCTTCCAAATCAAGAAACGACCGCTACGCTATTTTATCTCGGAAAGCCTTGGATATTTTAACACAGTACTGGCTTTCATTCGGCAAACCCAAAGACTGGCTGTTTCCAGGCACTAAAAAAGATCGTCCAATTGTTAGCTTTACTGTATCCCGTTTTATAACAGATCATTGCCGTCTCCTTGGCTGGGATAAAAAAGTTACTGCACATATGTTTAGGCATTCCTTTGGTACTCATTTATACGAGCAAGGCTACGATCTTTTGACTATCCAGAAGTTATTAGGCCATAAATCGGCAAGCTCAAGCCTTCTTTACGTCCATTTAAGCACTAAAACCATGAAAAAACTGAAAAGTCCTTTTGATATTGAGGAACGTCTATGAGTTACCCTATACAGGATATTTTTCTTAAATATTATAAATCGGCGGTAGCTAAATATCCAGTAGATGAGTTCACAGATAAGGTTGCACATGCCATTATGGAATGCAAAACTGCTACTTTGGGCGGTAATGCCAGCGTCTGCCAGGATTGCGGTCATATGGTAGTACATTATAATTCTTGTCGGAATCGCCATTGCCCTTGTTGCCAGGGGCTTGTAAAGGAAAAATGGATCGATAAACGGAAAACAGAGGTAATCGATGCACCTTATTTCCATGTGGTCTTTACTGTGCCTGAAGAGCTTAATTCTTTAATTTACACTAACAAAGAGCTGCTTTATGCATTGTTGTACAGAGCAAGTGCAGATACCTTAACAACGCTGGCCCGGGATAAAAAGTATCTTGGTGCTTCTATTGGGTTTATGAGTATTCTTCATACCTGGGGCCAAACGCTAAATTTTCATCCTCATATCCATTGTGTCGTATTAGGCGGCGGTCTTACCAAAGAGCAGAAATTTAAAACTGTTAAAGGTAATTTCTTGTTCCCTGTCCATGTGGTATCTAAACTTTTTCGTGGAAAGTTTATGGCTGCTTTTAAAAAACTGTACAAGTCCGGCAAATTGGTGTTTGCGGGTTCTTCATCCAAATTTAGGTATGCTGGTGAATTTCAAAGGCTTGTTGAACTTTTATATTCGAAAAAGTGGATACCCCACATTAAAGAAACTTTTAAGGGTGCTGAAAATGTTATTGAATATTTAGGAAGGTATACCCATAGAATTGCTATTTCTAATTCGCGAATTGTAGCAATTAAAGATACCGGTGTTACCTTTACCGTTAAAAACTACAAAAAAGAGGGTAAGAAATCCCATGTAACTCTTACGCCGGTAGAATTCATCAGGCGATTTCTTATGCATATATTGCCTAAAGGATTTGTAAAAATCCGCTACTACGGTATTTTAAGCAACCGTTTAAAAAAGGTGAAATTAGCTATCTGTCGCAAAATTATTAAATGCAATTACCCAAAATCCTGCCTGGAAGACCTTACGGCGGCCCAAATCATTTTGGTGCTTTTTGGGGTGGATATCTTTAAATGTCCGAAATGTTCGAGCCATAATTTAAGGTCGGTAACGTTAATTCCGCAACTGGAATAAAGGTAAGCAACTGAATAGTTTTTTTTAAAATCTAGCAACGGCTAGGTTTATTAAGCATACCCTTTTAAGCTCCCTTTATAAATTTGTTCATGTTTAGGGCCAAATTGAACTTTACTTTTAGGTATATGCAATCATTTTTAGGGGAAAGAAAAACATTTGAATACCCATAGTATTTTGCTAAAAAGATAAATTGTGCACGACGCGACTATTGTTCAATAGGAAAAATTGCAATTGAAAGCCAGTAGTAAGTGGGCCAAAAAGGTGGCCTGCTTTTCTTTTCTGGCTTTCAACTACAATTCTTTCCTGAAATATTATATCATTTAGGGAAGTTAATGCCTACTAAATAAGCAATAAAATTAGGGGTTCCGCCAGATTTTACTCTTTCTGGAATAGACTATATTTTAAGGTAAAAAGATATTTCGCAAGATGTAGTTTTGTTTTATTTAGAGACTTTTTCACCAGTCTGGGACGGTTCTTTTTGCTTCAAAAAATGGTATTATAATCATATAAATGACAGTGCTCTAATTGGCTGGCAACACAAAAAACCGCCCCCTTGTGTTCATATTTTACCCTTCTGTTTGGAAATTGTGTGTTTCCTTCTGTTCTAGGGAAATAACCACCTCCAACAAAGAATCATCAAGGAATCTAACCTTACCCAGAGGACATTCCTTCCCCCAAATTCTACGAAGCCTTTCCCCTTGCTCCATTTGTGCCACAACTAATTCCATTTGCCCTTCTTCAACATTTTCAAGATAAAAGGCAAAATATTTATCATCGGCGGAAATGTACAACTGACCGCAAATTACTTCGCCAGCTCCGGTTTCGAAACAAAGATTACCCGCCCCATCCCTTATTTTTTGATGACCATCCAGATAGTTAGGGTGGGGCATTCCTTCCAAATAATATAGTTTGTCCCTTTGTTTATTCCAGGTAAAAGTAGTTCCATAATAATTACCAACCACCTTTTTTGCGACTGCATCAATAACCGTGTAAATTCCCAAGGAAGGATTAATATGGTCTTTTAAAATCAATGTCTGATTATCAAGCCAACAAAATTTTTCAATGGAAG
>DUTS01000100.1 GCA_012841935.1 Clostridia bacterium | reverse complement strand
TTGCAAATTGCCCTATTGTATATTGCTTCATTGTTTGTCACCTCCTGCTAATAATATAACACAAAAGTTATAGTTTAGCAAGCGGGTTCTATAATATTTTATAGTTTCATGTCAACAGCCCCTCGCCTCCTTATTTTTTTATACCGGTTTCCTCATTCGGTCGGAAACCGGGGAGGCCCCTGCCATGCAGTCCGGCCTCAAACTATAATCTTCCTACTTCATTTACCGCCTTATCTAAGGTGGTATCAATAGCCTGAATAACTTTCTGATTAGCTTCATAAGCACGTAAAGTAGTAATCAAATCCACCATAGCCCGTAAAGGATCTACATTACTTTCCTCAATAACACCCTGCCTTACTTGTGGTTCTTCAACCCTTTGCGGATTTTCACCCCGAAATAATGAGGCTGCTTCTTTTTCCCAAGTTGTCCCTGGGTTAACAATTCTTAAACGATCAATTTCCACACCCTCACTATAAAGTCGCCCTTGTGCATCTACTTCTACAGAACCTTGAGGGAGAAAGATTTCACCCTGCTCACCCAAAACAGGATACCCTTCCCCACTAACCAATCGCCCCTCACTATCAAGGGAAAAATCCCCTTTACGTGTATAGCGTTCAGCCCGAGGAGTTTGTACTGTAAAATAACCTTCCCTTACAGCAAAACTTAAAGGATTTTCTACCTGCCGCTGAACCCCTATACTTACATCAGTATAAACAGAATTAATCCTTACTCCCAAAGGGGCTTGTCCTACAAAAGGTGGTTCCTGCCCGGCCTCCAAAGGGTCCCGAAGTCGGTGAAACAGCATCTCCGGAAAAGCTTCAGCAACCAAGACATCCTGCTTATAACCAGCAGTTTGAGAATTAGCCAAATTATTAGTCGTAATTTCCTGTTCTTTTGTAAGTACCGATAATCCCAAAGCACTCGTATACAACCCGCGAATCATTTTTTCACCTCCTAACTTCCCGGTTTGGCCTGATCGGTTTTAGCCAATAAATCCAAATTAATTAAAGCCTTGGCAGTACCCAAAGCAACACATTGAATAGGATTTTCAGCAATATAAACTGGCAAATGAGTATGTTCACCCAAATATTTATTTAAACCATGTAAAAGAGCCCCTCCACCTGTAAGTATAATTCCTTTTTCCATAATATCTGAAGACAATTCTGGAGGAGTCTTTTCCAATACTTCTTTAACCGTACCTAAAATACCTTCTATTTCCTCTTTAGTAGCCTGAAAAGCCTCTAAAGAAGAAACCGTAATAGTTCGCGGTAAACCAGTTACTAAATCCCGTCCACGTATTTCAGCGGTAATATCTTCTCTGCCCTGGGGACAAGCTGTACCAATCGCAATTTTCATTTGTTCAGCAGTACGCACCCCAATCATTAAATTATGATATCTACGCATATAACGCATTAAAGCAGCATCAAAATTATCACCACCAATGCGAATCGATTTACTAGTAACAATACTGCCTAAAGATAAAACAGCCACATCAGTGGTACCACCACCAATATCAACAACCATGGAACCTTGTGGTTCACTAATAACCAAACCAGCTCCCAAAGCAGCAGCTAATGGCTCCTCAATCAAAAAAGCCTGTTTAGCCCCTGCTGAAATAGCTGCTTGTTTAACTGCTCTTTCTTCCACACCGGTTACCCCAGAGGGAATACCGATCATTACACGGGGCTTAAACAATTTCCGAGCCCGCATAGCTTTACCAATAAAATATTTAAGCATTCTTTCTGTAACATCATAATCAGCAATAACACCTTCACGCATAGGACGAATGGCAGTAATCGTACCAGGTGTCCGCCCCAACATTCGCCTAGCCTCTTCACCTACAGCAATAATTCTACCAGTACGTTTTTCTATGGCCACCACCGAGGATTCATTCAAAACAATCCCCTTGTTTTTAACATAAACCAAAATACTTGCAGTTCCAAGATCAATACCAATATCTTCACTAAATACCATCTGGCCATCCCTACCTCTATTTTTGTCTACTTCCACTTAGTATTCTACATTATCTACTGGTTTCCCTCTTTTTCACTAAAACATTTTAACTATTTTCAACATTTCTTAAATCCGCAAAGAATTCCACCTAACCCAATAAATAATCACTATATTAACTAAACTGTGTCCGATATAATTGAGCATAAAAACCATTTAAGTTTAATAATTCATTATGACTGCCTGCCTCACGAATCCCCTTTTCATCCAGATAAATAATTTGATCTGCATTTTTAACCGTTGAAAGACGATGTGCAATCACCAAAGTTGTTCTTCCCTTGGCCAACTCCCGAAAAGAAGCTTGTATTTTTTGTTCAGTAACAGTATCCAAAGCACTAGTAGCTTCATCTAAAATTAAAATTGGCGGGTTTTTTAAAAAAATCCTGGCAATACTTATCCGCTGCTTTTGTCCGCCAGAAAGCAGGACACCTCGTTCCCCCACTTCAGTTTCAAACCCATATGGCATTTCCATAATTGTTTCGTAAATTTCTGCCCTTTGAGCAGCTTGATAAACTTCTTCATCTGCAGCCTCTAATTTAGCATAACGAATATTTTCTAATACACTTCCCGAAAACAAAAAAACATCTTGAGAAACAATCCCAATGTTTTGCCGCAAACTACTTAAAGTTACAGTACGAATATCCTGACCATCTAGTAAAATTTGCCCTTCATTGATTTCATAAAAGCGAGGAATTAAATGACATAATGTTGTTTTACCACCACCAGAAGGTCCCACAATCGCCAACATTTTGCCAGCAGCAACAGTAAGATTAAGATGCTTTAATACAGCGGTATCAGCATTATAAGAAAAAGAAACATTTCGAAATTCAAGTTCCCCCTTATTAATCTGCAAAGGCTGGGCCCCTTCTTGATCCACAATATCTGGTTTAATATTCATGATTTCCACAAAACGAGAAAAACCAGCCATCCCACTAGTATATTGTTCTACAAACTGAGTCAGCTTCCGAATCGGCTGCAAAAAAACATTAATATAAAGTATAAAAGTTAATAGATCTACGGTATTTATTTTTTCCAGCATAATAAAATAACCGCCAATACCAATTACAACTACACTAAAAAGATTAATAAAAAACTCCGCCCCACTATGAAAAACAGCCATCGCCGCATAATAACCTCTTTTAGCTATTTTATACTGCTCATTCCCATAACCAAATTTCTCTTTTTCATAATCTTCATTAACAAAGGCCTTTGCCACCCGTATTCCGGAAATACTAGATTCAATAGCAGCATTAATACGTGCCGTTTCCTCTTTAACCCCCCGCGAAACACTGCTCATCCTCCGCCGCTGTGTAATTGTAAAAATTAATGTTAAAGGAATTAAAACCAACAACACCGCCGTTAAAAAGGGATTAATCGGAAACAAAATAATTAATGCCCCCATTATTGTCACCAGCGAAATAAACAAATCCTCTGGTCCATGATGAGCCAATTCCGTGATATCAAAAAGATCAGTCGTCACATGGCTCATCAAGTGACCTGTACGATGTTGGTCATAAAACTTAAATGACAACGTTTGCAAATGACCAAAAACCTCTTTACGCATATCTGCCTCAATCAATACCCCCAGGTTATGTCCAATATAAGTAACAATATAAGAAAAAACTGAACGCAGAGCAAACATAACCACAAAACTACCTACCAAAATAAAAAAGAAGGTATACAAATTATTTGGCAACAGATGATTTAAGGCATAACGGCTGAAAAGTGGAAAAGCCAAATCAATCAGAGCCATCATTAAAGCACAAAATAAATCTAAAAGAAAAATTCCCCAATGACCTTTATAAAAAGAAATAAAAATCAACAACTTGTTTTTCGTATAATCGCGAACCATACCACAATCTCCTTCAAATGTTATGAAAACATCATAACATGATTTCCACCCCCTTGGCGATCTGAATTTCCCCCCTCTTTTAAAGTTTAGTTATCTATTAATACCCAAATAAACTTGACTATTCAGACATAAAATATCTATAATTTAAGTAATAAAAATAATAATGAGGTGAAATAATGAATATTTGGCAAAAAACCAGTGGACTAATCAAAGGCTTTAAAGCCATCTATTTGAAAAAGAATCGAGAACGGACTTATTTACGGGAAATGAACAATATAGCCCAAAGAGCCTTTTTGGAACAAACTACAAAAGATAACTTTCATAGGCAGTTTAAAGAACTGCAATTACTAGAAAAGCTAACTACCTTTGAACAAAAACAAAAATTACCACCATATTTCCAAAACAAAAAAGAAAAAATCCTTGAAAAATATACAGCCAAGGATTATCTAGGAGTAATGTGTGAGGCCTGCATTCCTTTTAATGAACTTTATAATGCACACCGCCCTACAATTGAAGGGAAATGGATAAATCTGAGAACTCAGTTTCTAGAATATCAAATTGAAAAACAGCAGACATTAAAAAAACACGCAGATGAAACCAAACAACAGGAATGGTTAAATGAAGAAAAACAACTGATCGAGAAAATTACTTCTTTAATACCTGACAAAAGAAAAAAGGATTCAGAAGCACTTTTAGAAAAGGAGATCGAAAAACTCGCCGAGGAAATAAAGGGGAAAGTGACCTTATCTTGGCAAAGAAAAAAAATCCCCGTCCCCAGAATCACAACTGCTGACGAGATCGTCCAAGAAAGTAGAAGACAAGCAACCCTTAAAAAGAGGCAATCAATATCTGAACCAATACGCTGACCAAAACCCCTGCAGGCTTTCATGCAAGTGCCACAGGGGTTTTCCCTATCAGTCGTTCCTTTAGTAACTTATAAAAGCGGTTGCATCCACATACTCAATTACTTCTTTTTTCCTAATCCACTCATCCCATTGCTGATTCGCAACGAAGTAGCCTTTTCCAATAAACGATACTCCCTAAAAATACGATACTCGACAAACATTGTAGGCTGATGTAATTTATTTTTATTATGACCAAACAAAAATCAGCCATATATCTTACATAATAAAAATTAAACCATTGACTAGTATAATTACCTATCGATAATCTCCCTTTATGACTATCAAAAATACTTCCTGATCAATCAAAGGATAAAACTTTATCCATCTCCACACAATACTTTGTATACTTCCAATCCCGCTTCAGCCACTCCTTAACTGCTCTTAAAGCATAATGTCTGGCAATAATACATACCCCGCATTAAACACCAATGCACAATCTGATCTGGATAGTACTTCGGCTTAAAAACAGTCCTCCCTTTTTGACCATTCTGATCCCAAATCTGTTCTTCAATATAGCCCCCGGGCACATAAGTCTTTTCTGCCAACATCTCCCGGATCTGCTCCACATACACGTCCTCTTTATCCAGAATCCTCTGAACCCTTTCCCTCCGCCTTTTTCCTTTTGATGAATTCTTTATAGCCCCATTACTACTAATTAGGGACAAAAGTGAACATTTAACTTTCCTGTGCCTTTTTATATTTACGCCTGGTTGCTTCCCCACCCCGAATATGTCTTTCTGCTTTATTACGTTCTAATACATATTTAACTTGTCTAGCTAATTCCTGATTAATCATCGGCAGTCTTTCTGTCATATCCTTATGAATAGTACTTTTACTTACCCCAAAAACAGCCGCTGTTTGCCTTACAGTAGCGGTTGTATCCAACATATAATGACAAACCTCCAAAACCCGCTTTCTAATATAATCTTGCATTTTTCTCCTCCGCTCACTTATCTTTCTTTGTAAATATATATGAACGAATTCCGAAAAAATGCAAAACAACCCACTAATGATAAAAAATTCCCCAAATGTAGAATACTTGCCCTGTTAAACAGGGCAATTTTTTATGGTAAATACTCCCAAGGATCAATTATTTCCCCTGCCTTTTTCAAAACAAAATGCAAATGCGGTCCTTCTAAAATCTCATTCAAACCCGGTTGATTTACCACTCCCAAAGGTTCCCCTTGCCGACAATATTCACCCTCACGCAGATAAACACTTTCCAAATGTGCATATTCACTAAATAGATCTTCACCATGATCCAAAATTAATTTAACACCAAAACCTTTACTAGTTTCAATACTTTTGACTTTACCTGCTAAAGCAGCCACAATTTCCTCACCACGCTGAGCTTTAATATCTAGCCCATTATGATAACGATAATCACCAAAGGTTTGAGCATAAGACAAACCTACACCCCGTAAAACTTGTCCCTCTAGCGGCCAAATCAATTCACTTAAATCAGCCATTTCCTCCTTTACTTCTACAGGTTCTTCACTAGGCATAATTTCTACCTCAGTAAAAGTCTCTTTTTTTTCTGGGAGGAAAGGAATCCCCAAAGCAAGTAGCAGCAAAATGACGGCCAAGAAAATTAAAAAACGCTGTTTATTTACATGATTAGCCATAGAATCACCTCATTAGTAGGCTAACCATTTTTTGGTTTTTAAAACCCCGCTCCTTCAATAATGCCAATTTCCACACCGCGATAATAGTGTTTTAAAATTTCCCGATAATTTTTACCAGCCTTGGCCAAATCTTGAGCTCCATATTGACACATACCTACACCATGTCCATAACCATTACAGCTAAAATTAAGTCCTTGAGCATCTAATTGGCAAGTAAATTTAGTGGAAGGTAAATT
>DUTS01000099.1 GCA_012841935.1 Clostridia bacterium | reverse complement strand
TTTATCGAACAAAATGCCGAGACTTGGCAAGAGTTTTCTAATGAAATTAAAAGTGCGAACCTAGAGTTAGAAAATTCCTTTGCGGCAGATTTTGAGAAACGTGTACATTATCAACAGGAATTGCAGCAAAGGGAAGGTTTTGTTGAAAAAGCCTTGGGGGAATACAACAAGGAGCCATTTAAAGAGGAGTTTTTAGCAGAAAATGAACAGGTTTTACGTTATACACAACAAGAATATTTCGAGGAAATAGCTGATTTGCATGGTTATTCTCCTAAATATGAGGAATATGTAAGAATAACTGGACGCAGGAATGCTGATGTTGAAAAGGCAATTAAAGAAGAAATAGCTAAACTTAAGGATCAGGAAACTATTAGGTGTAATAATGCTTTAATGGAAACTTTAATTTTATTGGAACAAAAAGATCCCCGTAAGGCTATAGTTTTGGATTATTTTTGGGAGAAGGAACGTAATCGAAGGGAATTATATGAGAAAAATAGGAAAAATCTAATTAAATACTTAGAGGACCTAAAAAACATTTCACCTAAGGGCAAGGGATATGAGCCTGTTTATACTCGTGATGAATATTTAGCTGAGATTCGTAAAAATCACGGTTATTCTCCTAAATATTTAAAGGATTTACAGTTAGTGGGTGCTAAACGGCGTGATCCGGAATTAGAAGCCTTAATTTTAAAGGCGGTAAATGATTATGAAATTGAGGAAAATTATCGTCAGATGCGGTTTACGCAGGATCTACAGTTTGAAGTGGAAAAACTTGATCCTTATATTGTTGAATTGGAAAAACTTATTGCCCATGAGCATCCCCAGCGAAGTGATTTTGAAAACCATATTTTTAAGGTTGAAGAATATACCAAACGGGCTTTAAGTGATTATGAAAAAAATAGGCAAAGTTTAGTAGGGAGAACTTCTAGCTTTATTTTCGATGAAATTAGTCCGGATTATACTTTGAATGAATATTTAGAGGAATTGCGGGAAGGTCAAGGTTATTCTCCAAAATATGAGGATTATATTCGTAGAAAAGGTAGGACAATTCCGGAAGTGGAATTGGTAAGACAAAAATTAATTGATGAATTTAAAACTAATGAGACTGAGCGGCGTTGGGCTACAATTAAAGATTCATTAAAAGAATTGCAGGAAGATGAATCGGTAAAAGATGTAATTATAGAGGAATTAGTTAGTGAGGAACATTTAAGACGTAGTCAATATGATGAAAAAATGGCTAATTTGAATGCTTATGTTGATGAGGCTTTAGAATATCATCAGACATATGTCTTGACTAATAAAATAGTTTTTAATCGTGATGGGAAATATGTATATGAATTTTTGGGTCGTAAGGGGAATTTCCTTACTCCACCAAATTATCAGTTGGAAGAATATCTAGAGGAAGTTAAAGTTAATCAAGGTTTTTCCGAAAAATATAATCAACATTTGAAAGCAACCGGTGAGAAAATTGAAGAGGTAGAAATTGCAATAGCCTTACAGTCAAAAATTGTTGAGTTGGCAGAAATAAAAAGAAGACAAGCTTATTTAGAAAAAAGCACAGAAACTATAAAGAATTTAACAGCAAAAGGATTAGAGGAAAGGGCTAAAAATGAAGCCATTTTAAGTAAAGAACTGACAAAACGGAATCAATATCTAGAGGAATTAGAATTACGGGAGAATTATTTAGTAAAGGCCGAAGCGATATACCAAAAAGACGAATTTAAAGAAAGAACTTTGGCGGAAAAAGAACATGTTCAGCGTTATACCCTACAAGAATATTGGGAGGAAATAGTAGCGAACCAGGGATATTCACCTAAATATGAAGAGTATGTCCAGGTTACTGGTAGAAGAAATAAAGAAATTGAAGCCAAAATAAAAGAAATAATAAGTGAGCTTAAGGGACAGGAAACTGAAAGAAGAAATAAAGTTTTAAAGGATATTCTTTCCGGGATTGGTTCAGAAGATGCGGAAAAAATGGAAGTTCTGGATAAGCATCTTGAACGTGAAGCCCAAGCTCGTAAAACCTATGAAATTACTGAACAAAAACTAACCGTCTATCTGCAAAAGTTAGCTATGGTATCTGTTCGTGGTGAGGGGGGTGCACCACTTTATACACGAGAAGAATATTTAGAAGAAATAATCAGGAATAATGGGTATTCTCCTAAATATCTGGAAGATTTAAGAAGAACAGGTAGTAAACAAAGGGATGAAAGAATAGAAAAGGAAATTAAAAAAGCTATTGCCAGACATCAAGCATTAGAGGCGTATCGTCGTAAGCAATTTCAGGAAAAGTTAGAAGAGGAATTAAGGGAGAAAACCAAGGGGTTAGCGGAAAAAATTGATGACGGAACACTTTTTGATGATGAAATCGAGGAATTAAAAGAGGAAATACGTATTTTAGAAGAAATTGCCGATGAATTACGACATCGGGATAAAAAGGAGAAGCCTAAAGAAAAACTCAATTTCCGTCTTTTTTATGTTGGTTTAGTCATGGATGAAGCTTTGAGCCATGTTCAAAGTGATGGTACAATTGATTCCGGCTTGGGGGCCTTAGCTGGTGCACGTAATGTTCAACAAATTTTAAAAATGTATTTATACGATAATCTAAAAAGCAATTTTATTAAAACTAGTGATGGTAAAACACAATTTTCTTTTAAAGGGTTAGCGGGTAATTTTAAGGATTTAACTGTTGGGACTCTTAAGGAGCGAATTAAAGGGAAAATACTTGAGGCCATGAGTAGTGATGGTGTTACCGATACCGGAGTTGGTTCGGTAGCCTGGCTTTTGCAAACCAGTGGTAGGGTCATGGCCTATATTTATGAAACCCGTGAATTTATTAGGTTTTTACGAAATCTAAAGAAACGTTTATTGGATAAAGATCAAAAGGATTTAGGTTTAAAAGACTTTGCTGATGAAGGGGATATTTTTGGTGACTTAGGGGATTTTGATTTAGATGAACCTGATGATCTACCAGGTGGAGGATTTACTGATCAGTATGATCAACCGGAAATAGATCCTGAAGAGGTTTGGTCTGATTTAACTGTAGGTGAGGATCCTACACTTGAAGTAGAACTTGATGATGAATTTATTTTGGAAGAAGAAATAGATGAGGAATTAGAAGAAGAATTAAAGGAAATTAAAGAAGAAATTGAGGAAACCCAAAAAGAATTTGCCAGTATGCAAGAAGATTTAGAAAAGGAGAAGGAAAAATTAGAGAGGGAAGTTCGGGACCGTTTTACCAAGAAGAAAAAAGGGAAACCAGTTGTAGAACCTAAAAAGGAACGTAGGTCTGCAAAAGCGGATCGTGAACGAAAAATTCAAACTAGTAAAAAGAAGGAAGCTGAACACCGTGCCCAAGAACGGCGGCGTGAGGTTAGTAAGCGTTCCGGAGCTTCACGGCAAAAATCTAGTGCAGCGGGATATGAAAGACCAACACGGGCAAGTACACAAAAAAGAATAAAAGAACGTATTGCCAGGCAAAGCAGAAGTACACAACAGGCTACTCAGCAAGCTAGACAACGGACTAGACAGCCTGGGCAACCTAGGAGTACTTCTTATTCTAGTACAGCGAGATATGAAAGACCAACACGGGCAAGTACACAAAAAAGAATAGAAGAACGTATTGCCAGGCAAAGTAGAAGTACACAACAGGCTACTACCCAAGTTAGACAGCGGACTAGACAGCCTGGACAACCTAGGAGTACTTCTTATTCTAATACAGCGAGATATGAACGGCTAACACGGGCAAGTACTAGTACTACTGGTACCGCAAGAACAACTACACCACGTCGGGGTATTCCCAGTCGTTATGAACATGATAGGGAAATAAGAAAATCAATACGTGAAGATAGAGGTATGGGTAGTCGAAGTAGTACTCCCCTAAGGAGGGATTCGGGAAGGTCAACACGTCCAAGTACTAGTACTACTGGTACCGCAAGAGCAACTACACCACGTCGGGGTATTCCCAGTCGTTATGAACATGATAGGGAAATAAGAAAATCAAT
>DUTS01000098.1 GCA_012841935.1 Clostridia bacterium | reverse complement strand
TTTGTTGGTTTGACGGAAGAAATTGGTGATGTGGAGATTATGGTAGAAACCGAAGAAGAAGAACGTAATAAAGTATTAGATTTAAGTGTAGAGGAATTGGATCTTTCTGTACGTTCTTTTAATTGCTTAAAAAGGGCTGCTATTAACACAGTGGGAGAACTTGTTCAAAAAACAGAAGCTGATTTAATGAAGGTTAGGAATTTAGGAAAAAAATCATTAGCCGAAATTAAAGAAAAATTGGCTTCTTTAGAATTAGCCTTAAGTGAGGAAGAAGAATAAAGGGGGGTTTGAGGAAATGACCCGTCGAAAACTAGGTAGAACTATGGAACATCGGCGTGCTTTATTAAGAAATATAACTACTGAACTATTGAAAAATGGTCGCATTGAGACCACGGAGGCACGGGCTAAAGAGGTAAGACGTATGACAGAAAAAATGATTACCCTCGGTAAAAAAGGGGATTTACAGGCCCGCCGTCAAGCTAACTCTTATCTACTTGATGAAGCTGTAGTGAAAACATTATTTCAGGACTTAGCTGAAAAATATGCTGACCGTCAGGGTGGATATACCCGTATTGTTAAAGTAGGACCGCGTCGTGGTGATGCGGCTGAAATGGTTATCGTGGAATTGGTTTGAGGGGTAGTTGGCAAAAACCGGGGTCAGGAAAACCGGATTTTTAAACCAAGCATCTGGTTTGGAATCGGCTTTCCTGGTTTTTGTTTTCAGGTGGTGAGGTAAAATGATCAGTGTAAAAAATTTAAAACATCGGTTCCGTACCTCACAGGGGGAATCCTTCGAGGCTTTAAAAGGGATTTCTTTAAAAATAGAGCCAGGTGAGTTTGTAGCTATTGTGGGACATAATGGCTCCGGTAAATCTACTTTGGCTAAACATTTTAATGCTTTATTATTACCTGACTCTGGTTCTGTTTTTGTGCAAAACATGGATACACGGGAGGCAGCTAATTTATGGTCAATCCGGCAAAAGGTGGGTATGGTTTTTCAAAATCCGGATAATCAATTAGTGGCTACCACTGTTGAGGAGGATGTTGCTTTTGGTCCTGAAAATTTAGGAATGGAACCTTCTGAAATTCGTCAGGTGGTTAATGAGTCCCTAGCTAGTGTGGGGATGAGTGAATTTAAAACTAGAGCCCCACATTTATTGTCCGGGGGACAAAAACAAAGGGTGGCTATTGCCGGTGTTCTTGCTATGAGGCCAGATGTTTTAGTTTTAGATGAACCTACTGCCATGTTAGATCCGATTGGACGGCGTGAAGTAATGGAAACTGTGGTAAAATTGAATCAAGAAATCGGCTTAACGGTTATTTTAATTACGCATTTTATGGAAGAAGCGGCTTTAGCTTCCAGGGTTTTGGTTCTGGAAAATGGGTTGTTAGCACTAGAAGGTACTCCTTATGATATTTTTGCTCAAGTAGAAACATTAAAGGCACTGCATTTAGATGTGCCGCCCATGATGGAATTGCGTAATCTTTTGGTTGCCGGGGGGTTAAAATTACCGCGTAATATTTTAACCGTGGAGGAAATGGTGGTGGCCTTATGTCAATCATTTTAGAAAATGTGCATTTTATCTATCAATCAGAAGCTGTCGAGGCTGTTCAGGCTTTAAAAAATATTAATGTGATAATTAATGAAGGCGAATTTGTGGGCATCATCGGACACACGGGTTCAGGTAAATCTACTTTGGTACAGCACTTTAATGGATTATTAAAACCAACCACTGGGACGGTCAGTATTGATGGCTTGGTAACTACTGAACGAAAAATAGCCTTACGGGAAATTAGAAAAAAGGTAGGACTAGTTTTTCAATATCCGGAACATCAATTATTTGAGGAAACCGTCTTTGCTGATATTGCTTTTGGGCCGCGAAATTTAGGTTTAACTTCCGCACAAGTGGAGCAGAGAGTAAAAAAGGCCCTACAAATGGTTCAGTTGCCTTTGGAAAAATATGCTCAGCTTTCACCTTTTAATTTAAGTGGGGGTGAGAAACGGCGTGTGGCGATTGCTGGTGTTTTAGCCCTTGAACCTAAATATTTAATTCTTGATGAACCTACTGCTGGGCTTGATCCCCGCGGTAGAGATGAGATTTTGCGGCAGATTCGGGCTCTACACCAAGCTGGTATCACCGTTATTTTGGTATCTCATAGTATGGATGATGTGGCTCGTTTAACAGAGCGTCTTTTAGTTATGCACCAGGGAACCATTATTTTCGATGAACCGACTCGTCAAGTTTTTGCCTATTATGAACAACTGCGGAAAATTGGTTTGGATATTCCCACAGTGGCCAAATTGATGTATGAATTGCATAGACGCGGTTGGTCGATACGTCAAGACTTATTTACGGTAGAAGAAGCTTATCGGGAAATTTTGCGGATTTGGAAAGAGGAAAAGACCTATGCTTAAAGATATTACGATTGGTCAATATGTACCTAGGGATTCCTTGATTCATCATTTGGATCCGCGGACAAAAATAATTTGTATTGTACTTTATATGTTGGCTTTGTTTATGGTTCAAAATGTTTTTGGTTATTTAATTACCACTATTTTTACTCTCTCGATTATTTTTTTATCACGTATTTCCATAGGAACTATTCTTAAAGGACTTAAGCCTCTTCTCTTTATAATTTTTTTAACCCTTGGTTTACATGTTTTTATGACTGAAGGAGAGCCAATTTGGCAGTGGGGTTTTTTAAAAATTACGCAGCAAGGGTTAAAACAAGGTCTTTTCATGGCTTTGCGTTTAATCTATTTGGTAATTATTACATCTCTTTTGACTTTAACTACCACACCCATTGCTTTAACTGATGGTTTGGAAAAAATCTTGAGGAGACTCTTTATTCCCATGGCTCATGAACTAGCCATGATGATGACCATTGCCTTAAGGTTTATACCTACTTTAATTGAGGAAACTGAAAAAATTATGAAGGCTCAAATGGCTCGTGGTGCTGATTTTGAAAGTGGTGGTCTTTTAAAACGGGCTAAAAGTTTGATTCCACTTTTGGTACCTTTATTTTTAAGTGCTTTTCGTCGAGCCGATGAATTAGCTATGGCGATGGAGGCTCGCTGCTATCGAGGTGGAAAAAATCGCACTCGGATGACACAATTGCAAATGGATTCTGGTGATTATCTAGCCTTTATTATCCTTGTTTTTTTTGTGATTATCATTATTTGGAGTCGTTGGAGATGAATAACAGACGTAATTTTAAATTAACTTTGGCTTATGAAGGTACTAAATTTCATGGTTTCCAAATTCAAAAAGATACAGGTTTACCTACTATCCAAGAAAGTGTGGAAAAGGCTCTTTTCGATTTAACCAATGAAGAAATAAGGATCATGGGGGCAGGTAGGACAGATGCTGGAGTACATGCCTTAGGTCAAGTAATTAATTTTTTTAGTAGTACTAAAATACCGGTGGAAAAATTACCTTTAGCTTTAAATACACTATTGCCTCCGGCAATAGTTGTCTTAGATGCTCAAATAGTTCCCCCGGATTTTAAGGCCCCTTTTCAGGCTCAAAACAAAACCTATCTTTATCAATTTTATAATCAGCCGCTTCGCAGTCCCTTTTGGCGGCGTTATGCTTATCATGTGCCATTTCCTTTAAATTTAACGGCTATGCAGTTAGCTGCCCAGTTTTTAGTTGGAGAACATAATTTTAAGGCTTTTTGTGCACAGGGGGCGACAGTCAAAAGTTATACCCGTACAATTTTTGCTTGTTCTTTGGAACAGGATCTCCCTTTAATTAAGCTGTGGGTAACCGGAAATGGTTTTTTATATAATATGGTGCGTATTTTGGCTGGCACTATTTTGGAAGTGGGACAGGGTAAACGCCAACCAGAGGAAATAAAAGATTTATTGGCTGAAGGGGAGCGCAAATTTGCGGGTCCAACATTGCCTCCTCAAGGGTTATTTCTCTATCAGGTAACTTATCCATATTGAGGAGGCAGGGAAATGAAAAAATGGGGACTTTTAATAGTCTGTTTAATAATTATTGGTGCCTGGTTTTTTAAACCTTTTGAGCAGCCTAGTGAATCAGAAATAACTTGGCATGAAGAATTGGTTTGGGAAGAAATTGAAAGTAGTAATCAAAGTTTGCAAGCCGAATTGGCCGCGGAGTACAGTATCTATGTTAATGACCTTTTTATAGACCTTGGTTATCAATGGGATGATCAATTTTATGTGCCTCTGCGTTCCATAGCCGCTAGTTTAAATTGGCAGGTAACTTGGATACCTGAAACAGGTGCTTTAAGGTTAGTCAAAGGAGAGGAAGAGTTTACGGTTGAAATTAAGGATATTTTAGGTAAAGGCTATGCTCGTTTAACAGAATTGGAAAAAGTGCTTGCTTACCCCCAAGTAGAAAAAACAGCAAAGCAAATAGCTATATTTACAGCCTCACCCCCAATTGAACAAATAGAAAGACCTAAAGAAAAACTCGCTTTCTTTATTAATAATCGTAAAATGACTGAAGCTGCTTTTACCTATTTAGATAAAGAATATGTTCCTGCCCGTATATTTGCTTTAGCCTGTGATTTACAATTTAGATTAGATGCCGAAAAAGGAAAGGTTTATATTGAGGAAGAAGAAATAGATCCCCTTTTTGTTCAAGGAAGAAGTTATGCTTCTCTTCAGGAACTAAAAAAGTTTATTGATTCAACCCAACTGGAATTTGAATTTAAAAAAACAAGTTCCCCTAATGAGCTTTGGCCCCTTTTGAGTAAGGGCCCAGAAAAAAAAGTAGTTGCTCTTACTTTTGATGATTATCTTTCTTCAGATGTAGAACCCTTACTTGCAATTCTTAAGGAACATCAAGTATCAGCCACCTTTTTTCTGATTGGTAACAGTTTGGCTGGTAATCACGACCTTTTAAAGACAATGGCTGCTGAGGGGCATGCCTTGGCTAATCATACTTGGGATCATTTAAATTTATATACTCTTACTACAGATGAAATTAGGGCCCAAATAATTGCTCCCCTTTTAAAAATGGAGCAATTGGGAGTAAAACCGGCTCCCTTTTTTAGGCCACCAGGTGGTTTCTATAATGAGACGATCATTAGAATAGCTCAAGAAGCTGGTTTAAAGACAGTACTTTGGTCTTTGAATTCTTTTGATGGTGATCCAGCCAATAGTGCTTTTTTAGTAAAAGATACTGTTTGTCGTTGGGTTCATCCTGGAGCAATTGTTGCTTTACACACTAGTCGGCCAGCTACTATTCAAGCCTTACCGGGCATTATTAAAAATTTACGCAGTCAGGGTTATGATTTTGTGACACTTCCGGAATTGTGGGCACTTGACAGGGTTAAGTGAGTATATTAAAATAAATCAGTGGTCAAAAATGAAAATTATTCAGATGTTAGGGAGGGGAAAAAAAGTGCGTACCTTTATGGCTAAGGCACAAGATATAGAAAGAAAGTGGTATCTGATTGATGCCCAAGATAAAGTTTTGGGTCGTTTGGCATCGGAAATTGCCACAATTTTAAGGGGTAAACATAAACCTACTTATACTCCCCATGTTGATGTAGGGGATTATGTGATTGTAATTAATGCTGAAAAAGTAAAATTAACCGGAAATAAACTACAAAACAAAGAACATATTACTCATTCACGTTATCCGGGTGGTTTGAAAAGGACAAGTTATGCTACCCTTTTACAGAAAAGGCCGGAATTAATTATTGAAAAGGCAGTTAAAGGTATGTTGCCTGGCAATCGTTTGGGAGCGGCAATGTATCGAAAACTGAAAGTTTATTCTGGAGCGGAACATCCCCATCAGGCTCAACAGCCGCAAGTTTGGGAAATTGGGAAGGAGGTAAAATAGGTGGTACAATATTATGGAACTGGTCGGCGTAAAACCTCAATAGCTCGTGTACGTTTAATACCGGGTAAAGGTGAAATTAATGTTAATGGTCAATCCTTAGAAGAATATTTTGCTAAAAAAACTTTGGAAGTACTTATTCTAGAACCATTAAAAATTACTAATACCGAGGGTAAATTTGATGTATTAGCCAAAGTAGAAGGCGGCG
>DUTS01000097.1 GCA_012841935.1 Clostridia bacterium | reverse complement strand
TTACAGAATTAAACATCGAAAAACCATATTTGGGAATATCTAGGTGTTAAAAGTTATTTAGCAAAATTTGTTTAAAAGTACTTGACAGTCACAATATTTACCAGTTGATACAAGTTCCCTATCTTTTAACTCCTCAGCTAATCTAATATATTTGCCAAAAGTAGCATATCGCTTATCTTCCGGTGTGGGTGTGTATAGAATATCATCATAGCCATGTTTCCTTGCTGAAACTATTATGCTTGTTTTCATAGTTTTAGCTTTCTCAGATTTTAAATAGCCATCATTTATTAATCTCCATAGCATCGCCTGCCTACTCATGCCAAAATGCTGTTCTATTCTCACAACATCTTCCATATCAAGCTCTTGTTTTTCTTTTCCAAGCTGCCTTCTTATAAAGTAGGCCAGAGCTTCATAGGGTGCTAGAAAATATGATGCAAACATATCTGCTTCTTTTTCTCTAGGGGACTTACTCATTTCTAGATCAGTAAAGCAAACAACACCTTCAAAATCTTCATGAAAATACAAATGATACAGCTCATGGGCTATTGTAAATCGCTGCCTGCCATAGGTAGAAGTGGAGTTAACACCAATAATTTTATTTTTGCCATCCCTAATACAAATCCCACTCACCCGATCACTCATGGGATAAAAAACTATAGTTAAATCGTCATTGTTATGAATAAGGGAAAAGATATCAATTGGAGAGTTAGCATCCCCACCAAATTCTTTTCTTAAACTTATCGCCTCAGCATTTAATTCAATTTTTTCTTTCAAATTTTATTCCTCCCCCATAAGCAAGCCTTCCATAAAGCGTAAATTAAGAGCTATTTTATTAATGGCAGCTATGATCTTTAAATCCTCAGACGTGACACTTTTTGCCCTAAGTGCTATTGGCATTTCCGCATACTGACCAGACTCTTTTACAAAATAATCGACAGTACATCCAAATAGCTCAGCAGCCTTTTCAAGTATATCTGCACTAAACTGTCTTTCACCTTTTTCACACTTTGAAATATAACTTTGATCCACATCCAAATACTCGGCAACCATACTTTGTGTATAGCCACTTTTATTTCGTAACTCGTTAAATTTTTTACCTACCAATTCAAAATTTAACATAGTCACACCCCCCCTTTGGTTATATTATATTCAGTGCTGTCATATTTACAACTAGATATTCTACCATAAATATGACAAGCAAAAATTTTAGTTGGGGTGATGTTATTTTGTTTTTATAGCATAAAAAAAGCCCCGGAAATTTTAATCCCCAAGGGCTTGTTGTGAACCTCACATGACTAAAGTCACGTGAGGTTCACACTTGCTCCATTTTTATCATTCTTGAATTTTGAGGCTTTACCTATTTCTAACCCCCTATAATCTGTGAATCTTACCCATTGCAGCTTTTTTGCAATGTCAATTCCCACAATCAATGTTTATGGGGTTATTGTTTCTAATTTACAGGTGCTATTTTTCTTCACTACCCATAACTTCCGATTTTATAATTTTTATACGTTTTAGTGCACACATTAATCATATCTGGAGGTTATTATTTTTTCAAAGACCATTTTCATTGATTACAGGGATGCTCCCCCGGGCATAAAAAAAGCACCCCTTATGAGTACTCCTTGTAAAACCATTCATTATCTAGGTGCTTTAACTATGTTCGATTATCCAACCCAGTAAACTTTTGATATCCACCGTTCCCTCGGCTAAACCCAATCCAAGTTTAATTAACTCATCCTATAATAGGATGATTGTTTATGAGTAAAAAACCTAACCCCGCCGCTTTAGCTGGAATGGTTTTATATACATTTTCCCCAGTCCCTCAAATAAGCAGCCTGTGCATTTTTATGATTTGGACTTTGGTAAGCCTGTTCATTTCGACAGTGCTTCAAAGGCTTTTTTATGTTTAAAAAAAAGCCTTTTGGCTACTTTTTCTACTTCCTCATCCTCAGTTGACTCCACCTTCCCTAGTTGACTGTATTCTATTAACACATAACGAGACACATTATTTTTCAAAATCACCGCTACTCCATTTTCATCCACCAATCTCGCCACCCTGGAGAAATTCTGATTAGCCTCGGAAATAGAGACCAAATTACTGATATTCACTTTCACCAAAATCAGCTCCTTTCTATTTATATTACACCCCTATTTAGGATAAATTCAACCTAACTATAAATAAAGAGAACGTTTCTATCATACATCCCCCCGCTTCCGCTTGAAAAGCATCCATGACTTCCCCTTTTACTCGTTTTTTCCTTCACTGGCCATAGCTTCGGCCATCTCCCCTACCACCTGATTGATGTAGCGGGTAATGGTGGGAATTAAGTCTTTGGAGGCCAGCCCGCCATAAACATTGTCCCAGCTAAATTGACCTTCAAACAACTCCACCACATAGTTAATCAATTAATCTAACCCCTCAAATTTCAGACATAGAAAAACCACCCCAAAAATAGAGTGGTTGAAACAACAAATGCCGCCTGAAAAAAAGATAGCTCCCATCTTATAACCCCGGTCTTCCTGACTGAAGCCTCTTGGAAAATTTGATTGCATTATCTGTGACAAGGGCAGACCAAAAGTATTGAACCATTTTTTCTGCACTCAATCTATTCATTCTTTCTATTATAAAGTTTACACCGCTTTTTATGTTGACTGGTGCATTTGGTGAATCTAGACTTGTTCCTTTATCATTTTCCCCTCCCCCAATTTCAACTAAAATTATCTAATCTTCCCGAAGTATATATTTGACCTTTTCCCCTGAGTATTGATGATACCCCACGTATCCATCTTTTTGTAACCTACCTATTAAAATATAGGTTGGGATATTCTGTTCAACTGAAAATCTTTTAATAGAAGGTAGTGTAAAATCCTTTTTTACCACAAATCCCTCATAATCCACAGGATTAATCAAAGTATTTGCGGCAAATTCATCTGCCTTATCCTCTGCTTCACCTTTAGCAAAATCGAAGTCAACTAGCTTATCCTCAATATCACCATTTATGATGTGACCAATTTCGTGGAAAAATGTGAACCAAAATATATCGGCAAATTTCCGCCTTGTAGTCATAAGCAAGTTTAAGGTGCCATCATCATTCTTTTTAATCACGCCTTGAACAGGGGCACCCTTAAAGTTTTTAACAATAAAAAACTTGATGCCACACTCTGCCAGATAGGTTTTTAATCGGGATTGGACAGCGGCCACATCTTCAAACATCAGTTCTTTAGTCAAAGGGATCTTATCTTTTAGCCTGACAAGATCCAATTTACGTTCGGTTTGTTGATCCTTTACTATCAAATCGCACATCCTTAGCCAAGTAAATAAAACATAGGGATCAACATTAGCAGCTGTGGCTAAACGATAAGCCCCTGTTTGGGAAATCTGGGGTATCCGAGTTAGACAGCTAATGTTTAAAAATCTTCTAAGGCTAATGACCAGCATTGGTCCATGGACTTCCGGGTCTAATATCCTTATCTCCTTTAGGTGCCTCACTATACTACTAAGCCTCTTTAAGATCCCAAGTTCCTGGTCGGAAATTCCGTTAATTTCCTCAAAATCTGCTAATTCTTTATCGTAATTAGCCTGCAAATTAACCCAAAAACTAGCATCTATACCCAAAGCGTATTCTAGTTTCTTGGCATAGGCAACAGAAATAGCTTTTTGACAGTTAACTACACTACTGACATGTGGTTCTGTCACACCAGTCCGTATAGCTAGCTCCTTTTGACTCATATTCCTATCATCAAGAATTTCTTTTAAAGTCTCCCCCGGGTGAATAATAAATTCACGGGATAAGCCATTCATATTTTTGGCCATGATAATCCATCACCCCCTCTATAATAACCACATCACATTCTTTTAACGACTGGGGATCCAAACTTTCCACATCTGGTTTAACAACAAGCCTGATATTACCGGAAATACTGATCCCATAACACCCCTGTAAGTTTTTATACAGCGGGTGAGGTTTTCCAAGCCCCGTGTCAAGATAGATACTAAAATTTGCTGCTGCCCTTAATTGATCATGCCGCTTCTTAGCACCTCTAGCTAAATCATTCCCGATCTTTCTTCTCATTAAATTAAAATCATTAAAATACCTTTCCAATGAT
>DUTS01000096.1 GCA_012841935.1 Clostridia bacterium | reverse complement strand
TCCCGGGAATGTCATTGTTAGGGGAAGTGTACTTAATACATTTATGGTAGAAGCTGAAGGTGATGTAGAGATTTATGGGAATTTGGGGGGTACTGTAATTGCCGGGGGGAATTTACAGATTAGAAAAGGTATTGTTCAAGGTAAGGCTGACGTAAAAGGAAATATTTATACACGTTATATAGAAAATGCGGAAACTTATAGTCAGGCTAGTATTTTTGTTGGTGAGGCTATTTTACATAGTACTGTTAAGGCCGTAGAAAAAATTGAAGTAGCTGGTCGGAGGGGATTAATTGCCGGGGGACGTATTACAGCGGGAAAAGAAGTATCAGCAAAAAATATAGGGGCTCCCATGGGTACCACTACTATTTTGGAAGTTGGTTATGCTCCGGATTTGATCGATGAATATAAAGCTGTTTGTACCCAAATGACGTATTTAAGTAAAGATATGGAGAAAAACATAAAGATTATTAATACTCTAGAAAAAATGAAGCAAGAGGGTAATTATTCACGGCAAAAACAAATATTACATTCACAAGTTTTACAGACGCAAAATAAAAATAAGTTGGAGCTCTCGGAATTACAGGAAAGAAAAAATGATTTAGAATCTTGTTTTGGTGATTTAAAAGAAGCACGAGTTAAGGTTTTGGAAACCATCTATTGTGGGGTTGTTTTAAATATGGGTAAACATACCTTACATATAGATGAGGAAAAACGGCGTTCCGTTTTTCGTTTGGAGGATTATGAAATTAGGGGGTTTTCTATGTGACACTGAAATCTGTTGATTTACAAGTGTTGGTGCCGCGTGCGGGTGAAGTAGAAAGAATCCAAAGGACTGTTCAAGATCAACAGCAGACAGATAAACAAATTGTTGGAGAGGCTGTTCGGGAAAATTTACATAAACAGACCCGCATGGTGAAAGAGACCAAAGGAGCGGAACAAAAAAAGGTTCGGGAGGATGCTCCCAAAAAAGAGGGACAAGGTGATAGGCAAAAAAAGAAAAGGGATAATTCGCCAAAAGGGAAACATCTTGATCTTAAAATCTAAAGATCTGGTGGGGGGATTTATTTGCGAATAACGGTTTTTAATTTAATTACTGTCTATTTAAATAGTGTTTTTTTAATTATCATTCTTTTAAAATTCAGTGAATTGAAATCTCTAAAGACTGAGTATTTAACCTTAAAAGAAGAATTAGAACAATTATTAACCGAAAACTCATTTATGGTTAAACAATATTTGGATCAATTCGAGGCAAAACTTGCTGAGGGTAAAGATTTAGTCAGGGTCTTGAAGGAAAAATCCGGTTCTTCACAAATGGTTTTATTTCCACAGTCAAAACAGGAGGTAAATAACCCAATTACTGCTAAAATCTTTAATCTCTGGGAAAAAGGTAAATCTGTTACCGAAATTGCCGAACAATTAAATATGACTAAGGGGGAAATTTCCCTAAGGTTAAATTTAGGGAAAAAAACGGCCCAACAAAAATAAAATGTTGTTTGTTGGGTTGTTTTTATGTTATACTAACAAAGGTGTAAATACACACGCTATTGGATTTATTTCAGGGTGCCAATTTTGGTTTGAAATAAAAATGAAGATAGCGGAGGTAAAACCAAGGGGAGGGAGGTGTAGTAATGTCTGTGATTACCATGAAACAGTTATTAGAGGCAGGTGTGCATTTTGGACATCAAACTAGAAGGTGGAATCCCAAAATGGAACCTTACATTTTTACGGAACGCAACGGTATTTATATTATTGACTTACAAAAAACCGTAAAAATGATTGAAATAGCTTATGAGTTTGTAAGGGATTTAGTTGCTGATGGTAAACATATTCTTTTTGTGGGGACAAAAAAACAAGCTCAAGAAACAGTTAAAGAAGAGGCCGAACGCTGTGGTATGTTTTATGTAAATCAACGCTGGCTCGGGGGTACACTTACTAATTATCAAACCATTAAGCAAAGAATTAAGCGATTAAAGGAACTTGAGGAAATGGAGGAAAAAGGAATTTTTGCGGTACTACCTAAAAAAGAAGTAGCTGGTTTGGTCGCCGAAAGAGAAAAATTACAGAAGTTTTTGGGTGGGATTAAAGATATGCCCGGTTTACCCGGTGCTTTATTTGTAGTCGATCCCCGTAAAGAACATATTGCCGTAGCTGAAGCACGCCGTTTGGAAATTCCTATTGTCGCCATTGTGGATACTAATTGTGATCCTGATAAAATTGATTATATTATTCCTGGGAATGATGATGCTATTAGAGCTGTAAAATTAATTGCCTATAAAATGGCTGAGGCTGTTTTGGAGGCTAAACAGGGTGTAGTTGACGAGGAAGTAGTTGCCGCAGAGGAAGTTCAGCAAGTGGAGTAAGGGGTGCAGGGGTAATTGCCCCCTTAACCCCTTTTTATTTTTGATTTTTCGGAAATAATAAGTTATGTAAAGGAGGCGAAACTGATGAGTACAATGGAAAAAATTAAGGAATTAAGGGAGCGTACTGGGGCTGGTGTCTTAGATTGTAAAAAGGCTCTTGCGGAAAAAGATGGAAATTTAGATGAAGCAATAGCTTTTTTGCGGGAAAAAGGTTTGGCAGATGCTGCTAAAAGGGCTGGACGCATTTCCTCAGAAGGAATAATTGAAGCCTATATTCATGGCGGCAGAATTGGGGTGCTTTTGGAACTAAACTGTGAAACCGATTTTGTAGCAAAAACACCTGCTTTTAAGGATTTGGCTAAAAATATTGCTATGCAAATTGCCGCTTCTCGTCCAGAATATGTGCAGAGGGAAGATATTCCGGGGGAGGTTTTGGAAAACGAAAGGGCAATTTTGCGTACCCAAGCTTTAAATGAAGGCAAACCGGAAAAAATCGTAGAAAAAATGGTTGAAGGTAGAATGCGTAAGTACTATGAAACTGTATGTTTATTAGAACAGCCCTATATTCGTGAACCGGAAATTACGGTAAATGATTTGATTGTTGAACAGATTGCTAAGATCGGGGAAAATATTAAAGTTAGACGTTTTGTCCGCTATGAGGTTGGCGAAGGGTTAGCCAAAAAGGAAGAAGATTTTGCCGCTGAGGTGCAAGCACAATTAAATAAATAGTTTTAATGAAGAGGACAGCTGCTGTTCTCTTTATTAAAATTCAAAAGTTAAAAGGTTTTTTTAAAGTGGTGTAGAATTTAAAAGGGGAGGAGACATAAAAAGATGGCTCAGGCAAAATATAAGCGGGTTATTATTAAGTTAAGTGGAGAAGCACTGGCCGGCAAACAAAAATTTGGTATTGAACAACAAATTTTAAATTCAATTTCTCGACAAGTTAAAGAAATTTTGGCTCATCATGTAGAAGTGGCTATGGTTGTTGGTGGAGGTAATATTTGGCGAGGTGTTACTGGTAGTGAACGAGGTATTGATCGGGCTACAGCTGATTATATGGGAATGTTGGCGACAGTTATTAATGCTTTAGCTTTACAAGATACCTTGGAAAAACATGATGTTGATACACGGGTTCTTTCGGCAATTGAAATGCGGCAAATTGCTGAACCCTATATTAAACGAAGAGCAATTCGACATTTGGAAAAAGGTCGGGTGGTTATTTTTGCTGCTGGTACCGGTAATCCCTTTTTTACAACAGATACCACGGCGGCTCTGAGAGCTGCAGAAATCGAAGCTGAAGTTATTTTAATGGCCAAAAAAGTTGATGGGGTTTATGATAGTGACCCAGTTAAAAATCTCCAAGCCCAAAAATTAAGTGAACTTACCTATATTGATATATTGAATCAAGGGTTGGGAGTTATGGATTCTACAGCCGCTACCTTGTGTATGGATAATGGCATACCCTTAATTGTCTTTAGTATTTTGGCTGAAGGTAATATTAAAAAGGCTATTTTTGGTGAAAAAATAGGTACATATATTGGGAGGTAGAAAAATGTTTAGGGATGTTTTTACCGAAACGGAAACAAAAATGAAAAAGTCAATTGAGGTTTTACGCAGTGATTTTTCCACACTGCGTGCCGGAAGGGCAAATCCAGCCTTATTGGAAAAAATCAGGGTGGAATATTATGGTACTTTGACTCCCCTTAATCAAGTAGCCAATATTTCGGCACCTGAACCGCGTTTGTTGACTGTACAGCCCTGGGACAAAACTATTTTGGAAGATATAGAAAAAGCTATTTTAAAATCTGATTTAGGCTTAAATCCTAATAATGACGGTAATATTTTACGAATAGCAATTCCTCAATTAACTCAAGAAAGTAGAGAAGAATTAGTTAGAACTATTAAGAAAAAAGCAGAGGAAACTAAAGTTAGTATCAGAAATATTCGTCGTGAGGCTAATGAGCAAATAAAGAATAGAGAAAAAGCGGAAGGGGTTTCCGAAGATATTGTAAAAAAGGCTCAGGAAAAGGTGCAAGAATTAACTGATAAATATATAGAAGAAATTGAGCGTGTTTTTGAAGCGAAAGAGAAGGAAGTAATGGAAGTATAAAAAGGCCCCCTTTGGCAGGGGGTTTTTTGTCTTTGGGGGGGCGAGGGGCTGTTGACATGAAACTATAAAATATTATAGAACCCGC
>DUTS01000095.1 GCA_012841935.1 Clostridia bacterium | reverse complement strand
AGCGTTTATTTAACCTAGACCTAGGAAAGAAAATCATGGCTTTAAGTGAAATAAAAAATATTTTAAAAGCTAAAAAATAATTAAATTTCACTACACTTGTACACATAAACGCAAGGCCTTAAACCCCCTTTAAGTATTGGGTTTAAGGCCTTTTTAAAACATTTTTATTGAAAAACTCAGGATATTATGAAAGGCCTTAATTTGAAAAAGTTTTTTCAAAGAAACACCGGAAATCGTAAAATTACCTATGATAGCTTTACTATTTTACGATTTCTTATTTATGCCAGAATCTTGGCTCCCGGCTCTAAACTCTCCACGTGGAATAACCTAGCTTCCTATTATGAACAACCAAAGTTTGATTATCAACATGTTCTTCGTTTTATGGATCTACTAGAAGAACAGTACAATGATTACCTCACATGGCTTTATGAAAACAGCAATCAAATTGTTAAACGTAATTCTTCCGTTATTTACTACGATTGTACTAATTTCTATTGTGAATGCGACCAGCCGGATGAGGACATTGTTGATGAAGTGACTGGAGAAACTATTTCCGGCTTACGAAAATTCGGCCTTTCCAAGGAGCACCGCCCCAACCCAATTGTTGAAATGGGACTTTTTATGGATAGACAAGGCATCCCAATTACCATGTGCCTACATCCCGGGAACACAAGTGAACAAATTACTGCTATTCCCTTAGAAAAAGAAGTAATCAAGATGTTGAATGGAGCTAAATTTATTTATTGTGCCGATGCTGGACTTGGCTCCTATCATATCCGTAAATTCAACAGTATGGGCGGCAGGGCTTTTATTATTACACAATCAATTAAGAAATTAAGCAATACCCTTAAACAATCAGTATTCAACGACTTTGATTACCGTCTTTTATCTAATAATTTACCAATAACAATTGAGAAGATGAAATCCTTTGACCGTTACTTACCGGAAAATTTACATTTATATAATGGCTTTGCCTATAAAGTTATTGTTGCTAATAAGGCCATCGATCTTGGTTTATATGAAGATAGAATCCTAAAAAACGGGCGTGTTAAACAAAAAAAAGCAACCGGGCTTTTAAAACAACGCCTAATTATAACCTTTTCACGAAAATTAATGGAATACCAAAGAACGGTGCGTAACCGCCAAATAGAACGAGCCCAAAGATTATTAAACTGCAAAGACCCGGAAGAAATAAAAAAAGGGCCAAACGATGTACGCAGATTTATGAAAAGAATATCCAAAACAAAATCCGGTGAAAAAGCAATTGTAGAATACGTTCTTGATGAAGCTAAAATTGCTGAAGAAGAAAAATACGATGGTTTTTATGCTGTAGCGACAAATCTAACCGATCATGCCAAGGATATTTTAGCCATATCACATAAAAGACACCAAATAGAGGAATGTTTCCGGATTATGAAAACAAATTTTAACGGAAGACCTATACATCACAGATTGCCTAATCGTATTAAGGCACATTTCATGATCTGTTTTACCGCTTTATTAGTATACCGCTTACTAGAAACCAAACTTGATAACCAAAACACACATATAACACCACAAAACCTAATTTCAACACTGCAAAACATGAATGTCACTAACGTGCATAATATTGAATACATGGCAGTTTTTCAAGGTAGTAAAACCCTTAACGCCTTAATGGGGATTACACCGCTTGAGCTCGACCGACTTCACTATAAACCAAAAGAATTAAATAAAAAAATAAAAAAATTACTAAAATAATTTTCACATACAACATTTTAGTAATTATAAAAAGCCGATATATCCTTGTGTTTACAAAGGATACCGGCTTTTTTATTATTATTAACTGTCGAAAACGGGATTATATATATTTATATAAAAAAAGACCCTACGGTCTTTAATTTTAAAATATGGAGCGGGTGATGGGAATCGAACCCACGCGACCAGCTTGGAAGGCTGGGGCTCTACCACTGAGCTACACCCGCCTGGCTCCCCGAGTAGGATTCGAACCTACAACCCTGCGGTTAACAGCCGCATGCTCTACCATTGAGCTATCGAGGAAAAAAAGGT
>DUTS01000094.1 GCA_012841935.1 Clostridia bacterium | reverse complement strand
GGAGCCACAATCCGGTGCGTTAACCAGCTTCGCCACACCCACCACAAACTCTAAATTAGATATTCGCAGTTAGATATTCCTCTTTCAACCTCCAACTAATTAATATCCAATTTTTAGAATTGGCGTGCCCACAGGGATTCGAACCCCGGACACACGGCTTAGAAGGCCGTTGCTCTATCCAGCTGAGCTATGGGCACAAACTAATTACAGCATATGCTATTTTAGCAAAGATATTAATCCCTGTCAACATTTACAAAGCCCCCTAGGCTAACAATTTAACTTTATAAAAACCCCATCATCTATTTCCTTTGGCGGATTTAAAATTACCAAATCCCCATCGACCAAACCGGACAAAACCTCAAAATAATCCTCACCTTCTATACCAATTTCTACGGGAGTAAAAATAGCACGCCGTTTTTTTACAATAAAAACGCCATCCTGATTTTTTACGGTAAATACCGCTTCCCGTGGCACAGCCAAAGCCATTTTTTCAGCAGTAATAATTTTTACCTCTACCGGGTAACCAGGCAACATATTTTCCACAGTTTCGTTAAACATAATTTCAATAGGTATACGTTGCTGGACAACTCCCAATTCCGACATTTTTTCAACGGCTTGTGGATGAATATACTTTATTTTACCGGGAAGAACCCGAGTTGACAATACTTCACCAGAAATTAATACTTTTTGATCTACAGCCAAACTGGGAGCATCTTGTGCAAGAATTTCCGCACTAACCATTAAATCAGAAGTAGAAAGCAAAAACAAAGGTGCTCCAACACCCACCATTGTGCCAACCTCAGCATATACTTCCCTTACCTTACCAGATAGAGATGCCCTCATTTGATAATAATTTAATTTTTCCTCCAAAACTTGCAAGCGACTATGCAAAGCTTCCTTTTGCTCTTGATACTGTTTAATAAGTATTGCTTGAGATTCTATTTGAGCTTTTTGAGTTCTAATCGCCTGTTCCTTTGACTGCCAAACCGCTAAATCATTTTGGGCTTGTCGCCAATCCATTTCCGATACAGCCCCCAATTGATAAAGCCTTGTCATTGCCTCGACCTCTTTTTGAGCTTGTTTTAAACTTTCCACAACCGTTAACATTTCACTTTTAATTTGAGCTTTTTGTAGAGGCAAAATAGTTTCTAGACTGACCAATTGGGTATTAACACCGGCAAGTTCAGCCATAATGGTCCGCTTTTCCGCTTCAATACTAACAACATCAAGAACAGCCAACCTTTGACCCTTTTCTATATCATCACCTGCTTTTACCAAAACATCCTTAACCATAATAGGATCACGTGCCATTATTTCATGTTTTTCTACCGCTTGAAAATGTCCGCTTGCCAGTACTGTACGAACAATTTCCCTTTTTTCTACTACCATAGTCTCCACTGCAAAACCTTGTTTTTGACTATAGAAAACTACTACTAAAACAATCAATAATATTCCCACAGCACCAAGCATTAATTTTCTTTTTTCTGTCATCTCCTTCCCCCCTCAAGTAAATCGACTTGATAATGCTTCCAAAAAATCTAAATTATAAACCTTACGACGTATAACAAAAAGAGTAAAACACATAAACCCGAACACAAAAACTGCTGTTAATAAATAGGTTATTGGCGTGATTGCGGTCGGGAAATAAAACATTTCACCTGTGGAACCTGTCAAAATAGCATTCATTAAACCTACAATCATTATCTTACCAAGAGGAATCCCCGATAATATACCTACTAACAAAGCAAGCATATTTTCGCGAATTATCAACCGAAAAATTTCTTTTTGTGAAAAACCTAATATCCTCAAAGAAGAAAGTTCTCGCCTACGTTCAGAAAGACTAACTGAAATAGTATTATATAAAATGGCAAAACCTAAAAGTCCTCCCAAGAAAACTATAAAGCCCATAGAAGCAATAATCATCCCCCAGTATTCGGTAAAAATATCTACTAAATCTGCACTGGAATGGATAGATTCAATATTAGGCATGTTTTGAAAAACACGCTTAATATCTGCGGAAGAATTGAGTACTACACCAGAAAAAACCCCTTTTTGTCCTGTTAAACATTCCAGTTGCTCCCATGAAAGATACAAACCCGAACCTAAGTATTGATCCACTATCGCCTTTACCGGGACTAAAAATGTTTGTCCTTTAGTAGCATAAGAAGATAATGCAACTAAATCTCCCTCAACTATTCCCAAAGATTTAGCAAACCCCTGTGAAAGAAAAACTCCTTTGGTAGGCAAAGAAACAATCTTACCTGCTTCATTTCTAAATTGATACAGTTCGGTAGTTTTAGATAATGCCCGAGCCAAAATTGTTTGTTCCCGCCACCCACTAACTACTCGAAAAGGTAATTCCATATAAGGTTCAATTACAGTAATGGAACTTAAGGAACACATTTCGGTAATAATTTCCGAATTTACCGGTTGAATAAAAGATACCGTATAATCATAATTTTCCATTTCCCCAAATTGAGCATTAATAACCACATTCCAAACATTAAAAAAGTAAAGGGCAAATAATATAATACCATAAGTTAACGCTACCCCCATTACTGATAAGGCGAAACGACGCAAATTACGCCCAATACCCCTAAGTACTAATTTCCAACTAAAAGTGATGCGTATCCACAATTTAGGCACCCATTGTTCAAGTAAACCTTTTTTACCAGAGGAAACAACCACAGGACACATAGCCTCTGCGGGAACAATGTTCACTATTTTACGTACGGCCATTAAACCGGCTGTACTACAAAATAGTGTTATCAAAAGAAAACCGATAATAACAAGTTGATAAGAAAACTGTATTTCCAATAAAGGTAAATGGAAATAAGTAATCATTAAACGTGTTACAAAATTAGCCATTAAATATCCCATTCCAACACCTAAAAAAGCACCTGTCAAACCCAAAATTAATGATAATTTTAAATAATGAGCCATTACCTCGTAATTGTTATAACCAGTAGCCTTAAGAATACCAATAATAACACGATCAGTTTGTACAAGACGAGAAACTAACATATAAATCACCAAAACGGCTATACCTAAAAACATAAAAGGTACTACTTGTGACATGCGTTTTAACTGTTCAATTTCCATATCCATTAAAGCATGACTAACATGATCATCCCTAGTGACAATATTTTTTAAACCATAACCTTTAAAATCTTCTTTAATTTTATCCCTAATATTTTTTTCATCTACCCCCGGGGATAATGTAAAAACAACATTATTTATTTGTCCAGAGAGTCCCGTAATTTCTTGTAAAAGGGATAAATTAATAAAACCAACACCAAAATTCAAATTATCCGGAAGCATATTTTTAATATCTTGTATGGCATAAATGTATTCCGGGCTATCAACTATACCCATAATAGTAACCGGAAACACTTCCCCACGAATAATCAAAGTGATTTCATCACCCACCACAAGATTATTTGCTTCCGCAAAAACATTAAGCAAAGCAATGCCCCGCTCATCACCTATTTGAGGAATTCTTCCCTTTTGTACATATAAACGATTAATTTCCTGATGAGGAATAATACTTACCAAACGTAAAACCGGATATGGCTCTCTTCCAATATCAACCCGCACATCTGTTACAATCCTAGCCTCAACTTTTTCTATTTCTCTTATTTTCTTTAAGTCTGCCACTACATTTACCGGCACCGGAGTAAATTCAGCAAATAAATCGGCAAATTGATAAGAATGATAATATTCATTTAGTGAATTATCCATATTTTGTGCTGTATTACTTAAGCCAATCAAAGTAGCCAAGCCAATACAAATTATAATGACCACAGCTCCATACTGTGCTTTTGCATTCTTTAAAGTACGAAAAAGCCTTTTATCCAGTACCTTCATTACCAGACAATCCTTTCCGCCGGGAGAGGTTGATAATTATTTTTATCTTCCACAATTTCCCCACTTCGCAAACGCACAACCCGATCAGCCATCTCGGCAATAGCCGAATTATGAGTAATAATAACCACAGTGGTACCATATGTTTGATTAATTTTTCTTAGAAGTGCCAAAATTTGAATTCCGGTTTCATAATCCAAAGCCCCGGTTGGTTCATCACCTAAAAGTAGACCAGGTCTTTTAGCTATAGCCCGAGCAATAGCTACCCTTTGTTGTTCACCACCAGAAAGCTGAGAAGGGAAATGATCAAGTCTATCCCCAAGACCAACTTTAGTAAGTACTTCCTTCGCCACTAGGGGATCCTTTACTAACTCTGTAGCCAATTCTACATTCTCACATGCAGTAAGAGAGGACATTAAATTATATAGCTGGAAAATAAACCCAACCTCCCAACGACGATAAAAAGTTAATTCCCGATCACTATATTTACTAATCATTTCTTCCTTGTAAAAAACTTGACCAGCTGTAGGACGATCCATTCCACCAATTATATTAAGAAGTGTTGTTTTCCCGGAGCCACTCGGTCCCAAAACAACCATTAATTCACCCTGATATATCTTCAATGATAGATTGCTTAAGGCTCCTACTTTAACCTCACCAAGTAGATATGTCTTATAAACATTTTCAAGACTAATTAATACCTTCTTAGGCACTGAGTCTACCACCTCCTTATTTTACACCCCCAAAACCTGTTTTTGTAGAACTATTAATTGTTCGATTCCGCCTGTGGCTAAATTCAATAATTCTGCCAACTCCTCGCGACTAAAAGGTTCCGCCTCAGCAGTACCTTGAATTTCTACAAATTTACCTTGCCCAGTCATTACCACATTTAAATCAACATCAGCCTGCGAAT
>DUTS01000093.1 GCA_012841935.1 Clostridia bacterium | reverse complement strand
TGAGGGAAAACTAAAATGAAAATTGTTTTTTGGTTAATTATCGCCGGCACTACCCTTTTAACCCGCTTACTACCATTTTTAATTTTCCCTGAAAAAAAAGAGACACCTCAATATGTTGAATATTTAGGTGCCTTACTTCCCAATGCCATTATCGGCATGCTAATTATCTATTGTTTAAAAGACATCACTCTAACAAGCTATCCTTACGGTTTCCCAGAACTATGTGGAGTAGGTCTCACCGCCTTACTTCACCTTTGGAAAAACAATACGCTTTTAAGTATTGGCGGTGGTACCGCCATTTACATGTTCTTAATTCGCCTAATTTAGAGACTTTCCCCGAAATCCTCTCTAAAACGAGCCACAATTTCTTCCTGCCAGGCAGAAATCGGTCTAAGACGACCAAAGAAAAAACGTAAAATTCGGGGTTCCTCCACAAACTCCAGTCCCCCTACCAAATTACGCTGTTCATATAACCAAGTCAAACGATCTATAGCATATTTAACCTGTGAAAGAGTAAATACCCGCCGCGGCAAGGCCAAACGCAGTAATTCCACTGCCGCTAAAGGCTCATTACCTGCGGCATCCCTTTGCTCAGATAAAGTACCCCTTTCCATTCCCCGTACTCCACTAACTAAGTAATAGGCAGCTGCCAATGCCCCGGCGGGGTACTCCTCTTGCGGCAGATGAGGTAAAAAATCACGGGCATTAATATGACAGCCAAGTCCACCTGGAGGTGTAACCACAGGTACACCTCTTTTTTGTAATTCCCCAGTCATATAAGCAATAAATTCCGGGCCCTGTTTAATCATTTCTTCATCCAAAGTTTCTTCCAAACCAACTGCAATGGCTTCCATTTCACGCACCGACATACCACCATAAGTTAAAAAACCCTCATAAAGTGGGATTAACTCCCGCATTTTTTCAAAAGCCGCCAGATGATTAGTACAAATAACTCCACCACGGGCACAACCTAATTTACGTGCTGAAAAATAGATTATCTCAGACAAACCCGCTATCTCTTTCACTATTTCTCCGATACTTAAGTCTCGACATTCAACTTCCCGCTGTTTTATAAAATAAAGATTATCAGCCAAAAGACTAGCATCTAAAACAAGCAAAAGCCCATATGATTTACATATTTCCTTTACCTGCCGTAAATTAGCCAATGAAAAAGGCTGTCCACCAATTAAATTAGCACCAGCTTCCATACGGACAAAAGCAATTTTCTCTACTCCCTTTTCTTCAATAATGGCCTGCAATTGCCCAACATCCATATTACCCTTAAAAGGATGCTCACTAGTTAACTGCCAAGCCTCCGCAATAGGTATTTCAATTATTTCACCACCATTTAACGTTATATGGGCTTTAGTAGTAGTAAAATGATAATTCATGGGGACAAACGAACCTTGAGTTACAAAAACTTGTGCAATAATGTTTTCACAGGCCCGCCCTTGATGAGTAGGCAAAAAGAATTCCTTCCCAAAAATTTCTTTTATTTTATTTTCCAAACGAGTAAAAGTTTCTGAACCAGCATAACTATCATCAGCCCGCATCATTGCCGCCAGCTGTAAATCACTCATGGCATTAACTCCACTATCAGTTAACATATCTAAAAAAACATCTCGATTCTTTAGAAGAAAGGTATTATTACCTGCCTCCCTAATTGCTTTCAGACGTCGTTCAATAGGTTTAAGGTTTAATTTTTGAACAATCCTCACCTTATGCATCTCCAACGGTAAATCAGCTTCATAAAAAAATTTAACTTTAGACAATGACTTTCCCCCTCATTTAATTTTTACGGTAGAAAAAAAACACTCCCACCAGGAGTGCATACTTTTCCCTCAATTTTGCCATCCTACCGTTCTCCGCTAATTATTGTACAATAGTATTCCACGGAAAGCAATAACCTTTACCCTATTAAACATCACCACAATTCCACCCTAAATAATTAAAAAACAGTCCCCTTAAAGGGACTGTTTTTTATTAACGCACCGGCCCATCATATCTCCTTTTTTTAGTAGCCTCTTTTAAAAGCTCCACAAGATTAACCTCACTTTTAAAACCATCCTCTGCTCTAGCCTTCATAGTCAGTTCATAATTTAAAGCACGTCCATTTTTCAAAGACCTGATAGCATCATCATATTCTGCGGAAACAACCCCATAAGCTTCAATAGCGGCAATAATTTCCTTACTATTTCCGGAATCTTTAACATTATGTACTCTTTGAATAGCCGCAAAAAAACCCTCCCTAACCTCTTCTAATTTTTTACTTACAACACGTGCATTTGAATTCCTACTCAAGAAAAACACCCCTTTATATCTATTTTTTTTCATATCCTCAGACTTCATCTGCTGACAGCAATTCACCTTGCAAACAACACAAAGCACAGTCAGGCAGTTTACCTCGGAGGAAAAGTTCCTCAAGATTTGAATTGTCATAATGATGTGTAATAAAAAAGTAGAGATCTGCCGGGTAACCAGGTTTGATCTGTCCTTGCTTCTCTTTACCTAAAGCCTTGGCCAGTGCCCCAGTTAAAGAAGCAGCCAATTCTTCCAAAGTAGGATCAGGGGGTAAAACCTCCGGCAAAAGGTAAACTTTATCCTCAGCTGATAATTCTTGTTGTAAATCCCGAAAGGTCTGTTCAACACTTAGACCTTTTTGATGAGCTAATTGTGCTAAACTTAATCCCTGATAAGGTGGCTGAGAAAAATAGAGTGCTGTGGCAGGATAACGGGGATAAGCGGAGTAAAAATGATGTTCTAATATATTATCACTAGATTCAAATTCTGGTACCCAAGGCATCACCGTTAAACCACCAGCATCAAAAACCGGGCAATCCTCTACTTCTATAACACCTACCTGAACTAAAACTCCATCCTTAATGCCTAGATCACCACGAAAGACTTCTTTTTCACCACTACCATCTAAAATTTGAGCATATTTAATTACTATATCATATTTTTGCGGAAATTGCAAATCACCTTCTGCTTGTAAAATTGTAAACAGAAAAAAATAGGCACCGTAAATTAATAATCCCATTAAAAATAATAAGAACAAATTTTTAATTACCCGCAAAACAAATCACCCCAAAAACAATTATTTAGGTAAATGGATAGCCTTTTGCTCTATAGCCTGATAAGCCTCACCCATTGCCTCCGAAATTGTAGGATGAGGATAAATATAATTAGCCAGATCATTAGGTGTAGCTTTTAAATTTAAAGCCACAATTACTTGTGAAATTAACTCCGTGGCCTGTGGGCCCCAAATATGAACTCCCAATATTTTTTCGGCGGTCTGATCAGCAATTACCTTTATAAACCCTTTTCTTTCCTCCATGATTTGTGCCCTACCATTTGCCGCAAAAGGATAATGAGCTATTTTAAGCACACCATATTTTTCTCGAGCTTCATTTTCTGTTAAACCTACAGAAGCTATTTCTGGTAGCGAATAAATACACTGTGGAATAACCGCATAATTCATTGGCTCTGACTTACCCAAAAGATGATCAATAACAAAAAGCCCCTCTGCTATAGCCTTATGGGCTAGAAGCCATTTTCCATTAACATCACCAAGGGCATATACCCGAGGTAAATTAGTACGTAAAAAAGCATCTGTTTTTATACCACCTTTAGTTAGTTCCAAACCTAATTTCTCCACATTAAGCCCCGGATATGAGGGTGTTCTACCAGCGGCTACCAGAATTTTTTCAGCCTGTAGTTCTTTAATTTCCCCCTTGTTTTTTATTAATAAGGTCTCTTTTTCAACCCTTAAAGTCTCAGTATTTGTATAAAGAGTAATTCCCTGTCCCCACAAATCACGAGTCAATTCCTCTACTAATTCGGTATCTAAACGAGGCAGTAAATTTTTCTCCCTTTCAATTATAGTTACTTCTACCCCTAAAGCCCGAAAAATAAAAGCAAACTCAATACCGATAACTCCACCACCCAAAATGACCAATGAAGCAGGCACCTCTTTTAAAGTTAATGCCTGATCACTTTTAAGCACCTCGGCTGTTTCTAAACCGGGGATTTTTAGTGTCCGCGGTTTAGAACCAGTAGCAATAATTAAATTTTCCACACGATATTTTTCCGCAGCTACCTGTACTAAATGAGGATCTTCTTCCAACACAGCTTTACCGCGAACTACTTTTACTCCCCAAGTTTTTAATAAATTAGCCACTCCTAGGGTTAAACGACGCTGTGTCCTCATTTTATTGGACTGCATTTTAGACCAATCCAATTTGACCGCATTTAAATCTACCCCGGTAATTCCCCAGCGGGCCAATTTTTTTAATTCCTGTTTAGCTTTAATACTCTGCAAAAGTGTTTTTGTAGGTATACAGCCCCTATTTAAACAAGTCCCTCCCAATTCATCTTTTTCAAACAGTACAGTTTTTAAACCAGACTGGGCAGCTCGAATAGCGGCAACATAACCACCTGGTCCACCACCGATTATTCCAACAGCATAATTTTCGACGTTTTTTTCCGACACTTGACAACACTCCCTTGTTTTTCTTCTTCATTACATTATAATTCCCTGCCTAAAAAGATTAAACAAAAAAAGGTGCTGATTACAGCACCTATAATTGCGGGACATATTTTTCTATTTTTCTATCACCTGAAGTAGTTCTTTCAGCAGATAAAAAATCTGACTTACTTCGGGCAAGTGTTTTCTTCTGGGGCTTAATCCGATAACCTTGCCTTTTCCCTTTAACCCTATCCAAAACAAAACCAATTACTTTATCAGCATCCTTTAAAGCCCTAAACATATCTTTACGGGTAATATCAATTTGAAAAGGATAACGGGCCCTTACGCCATATGGTGTTAAATTAATACTTGATTCCTCAATTTGCTCAAAATTCGGATCCTTTTCCACACACATTTTTGATAACCAACCTAAATCATGTGTCAGGGGCGGTTTAGACACATCGTTTAAAATTAAATATCCCTTTAAAGCCTTTTCCGCAGCTTGTTGACATAGAAAGCAAATATTTTCCATGGGGGAAGTAGGCATTTCAGCTAAGTATTGAGCACTAGTAAAATCCTGCTGAGCATAATTGAACCATTCAGCAGCAATTAACCTTTTAGCCTCCATAGAGCTTCACCCCTTCCCGGACTATCGTTTGCTCTAATGTAGGCAATTCCTTACGCTTCTCAAAATCACTTTTTTCACTTACCAAAAGATAAAGTGGAAATTCTTTTAAATCATAAAGGGCTTTATTTAAAAGCTGCATGGCTTTTAAAGGACGCATACTCTTATCAGTAATTACCACATAAAAAGTTGAATCTTCATAAAAATAAATAGCTTCAGCAGCCACAGTTTGCAAAATTACCTCTTTTATTTTCTCCAATTCACTTAACATTTTCAATCACCTTCCACCGGGTAAATCCCTTTTTTTTCGATTTATAACCTTGGTAGTGCTGATTAAAGGTTCGCCTTCCGACGAATAACCTGCCCGATGGTCTAATCTTTCATTCATTTCACGTAAAAAGGCTTTTTGTTTTTCTAGTACCTTTTTTCTATGATCTATGGATTTTTTTAAGTAGGACATGTCTTCACCTCCATTAAAAAATTCTGCTTATATTATTATAGCATTTTGGAAATGTTTAGTAAACTAAAATTCCCCCTCTTAAATGAGGGGGGAATTTTTTAACTTAATTTTCTCTGCAAAAGCTGTGTAACTATTTGGGGATTAGCCTGTCCTCTAGTCTCCTTCATTATTTGACCCATCAAAAATCCGAAGGCTTTCTTTTTGCCACTTTGGTAATCAGCTACTGATTGTGGATTAGCGGCCATAACCCGTTCAATAATTTCCGTTAATGCTTTTTCATCAGAAATTTGTACTAAACCCTTTTCAGCAATTATTACTTGGGGAGCTTTTCCCGTAGCAAACATTTCGGCAAATACTTTTTTAGCCATTTTACCACTAATTTCCCCGGAATCCAGCTTAGCTAGCAATTGGGCCAATTGAGCTGGTGTAATCTTACTTGCTTTAATCTCCTGATTATGGGCATTCAAAAGCCCCAAAAACTCTACCATTATCCAATTGGCTACACCTTTAGGATCAGGATGTAATCTAACGGTTTGCTCAAAAAAGTCAGCCAAAGCTTTAGTAGCCGCAAGTACATCAGCATCATAAGCCGACAAACTATATTCTTTAATCCAGCGTGCTTTGCGGGCCATCGGCAATTCCGGTAAAGTAGCTTTTATTTCCTGAACCCAATGTGGATCTAAATCCAAAGGTGGTACATCTGCTTCTGGGAAATAACGATAATCTAGAGCAGAAGTCTTATCCCGCATTACCAATGTTTTCCCCGTCGTTTCATCCCAGGTACGAGTTTGTGGTAAAACATTTTCTCCAGCTGTTAATAATTTTACTTGTCGCTGACATTCATATTCCAAAGCCCGTTCCAAAGCCCGAAATGAATTCATATTTTTAATTTCAGTTTTAACACCTAACTCCTGTATACCACGCGGACGCATAGAAATATTGGCATCACAACGCAAAGAACCTTCCTCCATCTTTACATCAGAAACTCCAATATATTCTAAAATGGCTCGTAATTGTTCCAAAAAATAACGTGCTTCGACAGGTGTAGTCAGATCTGGTTCAGTAGCAATTTCAATTAAAGGCACCCCTGCCCGATTATAATCGACTAAAGAATAATCCGAAGTAGTTATATCAGTGCCACTGTGCAGCAATTTCCCTGCATCTTCTTCTAAATGAATCCGATTAATTCCAATTTTTTTCCGCTTCCCAGCTGCCTCTATTTCCAAATAACCATTTTTACAAATCGGCTGATCATATTGCGTAATTTGATAGGCGGTAGGTAAATCGGGATAAAAATAATTCTTACGATCAAATTTACTAATTAAATTAAGGGAACAATTCAAAGCTGCTCCCGCCATTATAGCTAATTTAACCACCTGTTTATTTAAAACCGGCAAGGCACCCGGTAAACCTAAACAAACCGGGCAGACATGCGTATTTTC
>DUTS01000092.1 GCA_012841935.1 Clostridia bacterium | reverse complement strand
CGCTTTTCTTTTTTACTTTCCCTCCCTGCTATTATGGGGGCGGCATTAGTGCAAAGTGTTGATTTATTCAAGGGAAATATTGAGGGAATTGGTATGGGGGCCCTTTTGATTGGTACATTGGTAGCCGCAGTTTGCGGTTATATTGCGGTGCGTTGGATGTTGGAGATTATAAAAAATAAATCCTTAAAAATATTCTCCTATTATTTATGGATTGTTGGTGCAGGAGTATTATTTACACAATTAATGGGTTGGTTTTAATTTTTAGCTGCCTGATAAAAAGAAAGTTTGCCTAGGGGAGTAAGCAGTTGTTTTTTTTCTCTTAATTGTTTAAAACCTGTTGCTTGTATTAGTTGGGGTAAATTGCCTTTAGCATGATCCCTAGTATTAGGAAATCCATCTATAAAACGAATCGGTAGAAATAAAAGCTGTAAAAATAGTTGACCTGCTTGGTCAAAATCGAGGAGGTGGAAATAACCTCCTTTTTTTAAGATGCGATATATTTCTTGTAAAGCAAGTATTTTTTGTTTTTTGTGCAAATGATGAAAAACCAGACTGGAGAAAACTAAGTCAAAAGTTTGGGAAGGATAGGGGAATTCTTTACCAGCATAGGTTTGTAAATTTATTTCTAAATTGCTGCATTGAATTTTTTTTTGAGCGAATTTTATAATTTGAGGATCAATATCTAAACCAAAAACCCTTGCTGTGGGGTTTTCTTTTTTTAGTATTAAAAGAAATGTACCTGTACCACAACCAAAATCAAGGATAGTTTCCCCTCCTTTAATTTCGGCAGACTGCAGGAAAAATTGGTTAATTTTTTTTTCTAAACCTGTAAGTTTCATCAGGGAATCAAAAAAGGGGGTTAGCCACTTAAATCTTAAGGCGGGAATAAACTTTTTTTCCATAAGTATTCACCAAAAATTAGCTTGCCCAAGATAAATGAATAAAGTTTGGTAAAATGTGTCATCCTAGTGAAAGAAAGGAGTGAAATTATGGACACATTGGCTTTAGTTTTAGTTATCATTGGAGCGATTAATTGGGGACTTATTGGTTTATTTGGTTTTGATTTTATTGGCACACTTTTTGGCGGACAAATGACACTTATCAGTAGGGTGATTTTTTCACTTGTAGGTTTAGCAGGTCTTTATTCTTTAACTTTTCTTATGGATAATCGTTTGCAAACAGATGTTGCCGAAGATTAAAAGACTTTAGTCTTTTAAGTGCAATGACTTTATGCATAGTCATTGCATTTTTTTTACGGGAATTTAGTGATCTAATTTAAAATTAGAGTAACGTGAGTAAAAGGTGTGATTTGTTTAATTTTACTTGTTTGTAGAAAAAAGTAGTTGACAGGTGTCTCTTTTTTTGTATATACTATACTCAATTTTATTCATTAAAAGCGATGAAGGGAAATAGTTAAACCTTAGTATGGTACAGAGAATCGGGGTAGGTGAAAGCCGAGACATACAGTTTAACTTTGCTCGTCCCAGAGCTGCTTATTCGAAAGGTTAAGTAGGGTAAGCCGGTGGCAAGCCGTTATTTTGTAGGAGTGACCTTTTTTGAGGTAAGTAGGGTGGTACCGCGGGTATTCTCTCGCCCCTGATTTAAGTCATGGGCGAGAGTTTTTTTTAAGGAGGTGTGCTTGATGAATGGTGCGGAATATATTGTACGATTTTTAGAAGAAAAAGGGGTAGAGGTTATTTTTGGTTATCCTGGAGGGGCAGTATTGGTACTTTATGATGCCTTGGGTAAATCTTCTTTACAACATGTGCTGACTCGTCATGAACAGGGAGCAGTACATGCTGCTGATGGTTATGCTCGGGTGAGTGGGAAAACTGGGGTTTGTTTTGCTACTTCGGGGCCAGGGGCTACTAATTTGGTAACTGGAATTGCCAATGCCTATTTGGATTCGGTTCCTTTATTAGCTATTACTGGTCAGGTGAGTGTAGATAGTATTGGACGGGATTCTTTTCAGGAAGCGGATATTGTCGGTATTACCATGCCGATTACCAAACATAATTACCTAGTAAGAAAAATAGACGAATTGCCGGGGGTTTTGGCTGAAGCTTGGAGTTTGGCCCGGGAAGGTAGACCAGGACCAGTACTAATTGATTTGCCAAAAAATATTTTTACGGAAAAGGTTGAATTAAAAGAGGTTGTTAATGAAGGGCAAAAGATTTGTTTTAAGAATGGTTTGGCAAGACAATTGGGTAAAATTGCTGCAGTTTTAAAAGAGGCTCAAAGGCCATTAATTTTCGCAGGGGGAGGTGTTGTTGCGGCAGATGCAGAAAAAGAATTGGCCGCTTTTGTACATTATACGGGGATACCGGTAGTTACTTCTTTAATGGGTAAAGGTGTTGTTGCGGAAAAAGAAGAATTTGTTTTGGGTATGGTGGGAATGCACGGTCGACCAGCGGCTAATTTAGCTATGAGTGAGTGTGATCTATTGCTAGCTCTGGGGACGCGTTTTAGTGACCGGGTAACTGGTAATCCGGAACATTTTTTGGAGGATGTAAAAATTATACATGTGGATATTGATCCTGCGGAATTGTTAAAAAATGTGGAAGCAGATTATCCTGTAGTTTGTGACGTGCGTGAATTTTTAAAAGAAATAATGGCAGAGTTAAAAGGGGTTAGTTTTGATTTGGCAGTTTGGTGGGAAAAAATAAATGGCTGGCAAAAGGCATATCCTTTACAATATGAAAAAGGTGAAATGATTAAACCACAGGAAATTATTGAGGGGGTTGCCAGTTGGGGACAAAAAGCAATCATTACTACTGATGTAGGACAGCATCAGATGTTTGTTGCTCAATATTATCCTTTAGTAGGAAAAAGAAGTTTTGTCACCTCTGGTGGCTTGGGAACAATGGGTTTTGGTCTACCAGCGGCTATTGGAGCGGCATTTGGCAGACCGGGAGAAATGGTCGTTTTGTTCACTGGTGATGGCAGTTTTCAAATGTCTTTACAGGAATTAGCAGTAATGGCACAGTATCAATTGCCGGTAAAAGTATTTATTTTAAATAATTCTTGTTTAGGTATGGTTAGACAGTGGCAGGAGTTCTTTTTTCAAGGTCATTATGCGGAATCTTTATTTAAGGGTGGGCTTGATTATTTAAAATTAGCGGAAGCTTATGGGATAAAAGGTTTACAGATTAGTAAACCCGGGGAAGTAAAAACACTTATCCGGGAGGCTCTACAAACTCCCGGACCTGTTGTGGTTGAGTGTTTAGTTGATCCTAAGGAAAATGTTTTACCAATGATTCCCCCTGGGGGGAAAATAAATGAAATGTTGGGGAGGTGGTCTGGTGAAGCACACATTAGCCGTCTTAGTTGAAAATCGTCCGGGGGTTCTTTCTAGGGTAGCTGGGTTGTTTGCCCGCAGGGGCTATAATATTGAGAGCTTAGTGGTGGGAGAAACCGAGGAGCGAACCATTTCACGTATTACTTTGGTTGTAGAAGGTGATGATCGGGTTATTGAACAGGTAAGTAAACAATTGAATAAACAGGTAGAAGTAATTAAGGTACAAGACATTACCCAAGAGGAAATAGTGGAAAGACAAATGTTGTTAATTAAAGTGGCCGCCGGTCCTGAAGAAAGACAGGAAATATTGCAGTTAATGGATGTTTTTCGCAGTCGCATTATTGATATTGGTAGACGTTCGCTGATTGTGGAGGCTACGGGTGATGAAGGTAAAATTGAAGCAATTATTCATTCCTTGAGACCATTTGGCATTCAGGAATTGGTGAGAACTGGCAAAGTGGCCATGGTCCGAGGATCTAAATAATTATTTTAGGGGGTAAGAAAATGGCAAAGATGTTTTATGATGGGGATGCAGATTTAAAAAATTTAGCGGGAAAAACAGTGGCGGTACTTGGTTATGGCAGCCAAGGACACGCCCAAGCTCAAAATTTACAGGATAGTGGTGTCAAGGTAATTATTGGTTTGCGACAAGGAAGTAAGTCTTGGTCACAGGCGGAAAAAGATGGTTTTCAGGTTTTTTCGGTTGCGGAGGCTGTTTCTCAGGCTGAGGTTATTCAAATTTTACTACCTGATGAAAAACAGTCTGTAGTTTATCGGCAGGAAATTGAACCGAATTTAAAGCCTGGAGATGCTTTAGTTTTTTCTCACGGATTTAATATTCATTATGGTCAGATTGTGCCACCAGCTGAAATTGATGTTTTTATGATTGCACCTAAAGGCCCGGGTCATATGGTACGAAGATTATATCAAGAGGGGATTGGTATTCCTGGTTTAGTAGCTGTTTATCAGGATGCAAGTGGTAAAGCTATGGATTTGGCTTTGGCCTATGCCAAAGGTGTAGGTTGTACACGTGCTGGAGCGGTACTTACTACTTTTAAAGAAGAAACGGAAACAGATTTATTTGGTGAACAATGTGTTTTATGTGGTGGTTTAACAGAATTGATTAGAGCTGGTTTTGATACTTTAGTGAAAGCAGGTTATCAGCCTGAATTGGCTTATTTTGAAGTCTGCCATGAATTAAAATTAATTATTGATTTGATTTATGAAGGTGGTATAGCTAATATGCGTTATTCGATTAGTGATACCGCCGAATATGGTGATTTGGTTACTGGTAGTCGGATCATCACTGAAGAAACAAGAAAAGAAATGCAAAAGGTGTTAAAGGAAATTCAGGAAGGTACTTTTGCCAAACGCTGGATTTTGGAAAATCAAGCAGGTAGACCTGAATACAATGCACTGAGAAAAAGGGATGCAGCTCATGGTTTGGAAAAGGTAGGGGCAGAATTAAGAGCAAAAATGCCTTGGTTGAAAAAGTAATTATCCAGGGAGGTGGCTTTAATGAAATCAGGTGCGGAAATTTTGGTGGAAAGCTTGCTAAAGGAAGCTGTGGAAGTAGTTTTTGCTTATCCGGGGGGAGCGGCTTTAGAAATTTTTGATGTTTTGGGGCAAACTTCCGAAATTCGTCTAGTAGTTACTCGTAATGAACAAGGTGCGGCACACGCTGCTAGTGGTTATGCCCGGGTAAGCAAAAAGCCGGGAGTTTGTCTAGCTACTTCAGGGCCAGGTGCTACAAATTTGATTACCGGGATTGCTACGGCTTATATGGATTCGATTCCTTTGGTTGTTTTTACTGGTCAAGTACCTTTGAAAATGATTGGTACTGACGCTTTTCAAGAAGTGGATATTACCGGAATTTCCGAACCGATTACCAAACATAATTATTTGGTAAAAGCAGCCGCGTCTATACCGCGAATTGTCAAGGAAGCCTTTTATATTGCGTCTAGTGGTAGACCAGGACCAGTACTCATTGATTTACCAAAAGATGTGGCCCAAGCTTTAGCCAAGGCTGAGGTTTGTGAAAAAATAAACTTACGTGGTTATAAGCCAAATTTGGTGGGACATCAGGGGCAGTTAAAACAGATTATTAAATTATTAAAGGAAGCAAAACGCCCCTTGATTTGTGCCGGTGGTGGGGTTTTAAGTGCTCAGGCAGAAGAAGAATTGCTTGTTTTGGCTGAAAAACTAAATATTCCAGTGATAAATACAATGATGGGACTAGGCAGTATATCCCGTGAACATCCATTAGCTTTAGGAATGTTGGGAACCTATGGCTTACCGGAAGCTAATTTGGCTGTACAGACATGTGATTTATTTATTGCCTTAGGTATGCGTTTTGATGATCGGGTGACTGGGGAAGTAAGTAAATTTGCACCTCAGGCTAAAATTATTCATTTAGATATTGATAGTGCGGAAATTGGTAAAAATGTGGCTGTTGATGTGCCTTTGGTTGGTGATTTAAAAATTGTTCTACAGCAGCTGTTAGCTGATTTGCCTGAGGAGCAAAAAGATAATTGGTGGTCATTACCTGAAAAAAAGGAGTCCATATCAGGTTTAACTTTTAAAAAAATTATGATGGTCTTAAATGAATTTTTGGATGAGAAAACAATTGTGACTACTGATGTGGGGCAACATCAAGTTGGTGCTGCACAGTGGTTAAAAATTAAAAAACCACGTACCTTTATTAGTTCTGGTGGTTTAGGAACGATGGGTTATGGTATACCTGCCGGAATTGGGGCTCAAATAGCAGCACCGGAAGCTGTGGTACTAGTGCTTACTGGGGATGGTAGTTTTCAAATGGGTCTGGCAGAATTGGGTACCTGTTTAGAAGAAAATTTACCTTTAAAAATTATTTTGATCAATAACCAGGCTTTGGGAATGGTAAAACAATTACAAGATCATTATTGTCAGGGCAGACATACTGCGGTTCATTTTCGCCGCCGACCTGAGTTTAAATATTTAGCTAAGGCTTATGGGGCCTTAAGTTTAACTGTGGAAAAAGCTGTTGATTTAAGGGAAAAAATTAATGAATTGCTCAATAGACCGGGTTTAGGTTTACTGGAAATAAAAGTGGCGGCTGGGGAAAATGTTTATCCTGTAGTTTTGGGAGGTAAAGGTTTGGAAGAAATGGAATGGGGTGATGAGTAATGAGTGATTCCAGAATTTTTATTTTTGATACTACTTTAAGGGATGGAGAACAATCACCGGGTGTTAATTTAAATATGGAGGAAAAACTTATTTTAGCCAAACAATTGGCTAAATTAGGGGTTGATGTTTTGGAAGCTGGTTTTCCGATTGCTTCTAGTGGAGATTTTAAAGCTGTGCAGCAGATTGCACGAGAAGTAAAAGGACCGGTGATTACTGCTTTGGCTCGGGCACATGAAAAGGATATTCGGGCAGCCTATGAGGCGATAAAAGAAGCAGAAAAACCCCGTATCCATACTTTTTTAGCTACCTCTGAAATTCATATGCGTAAAAAATTACAAAAAACCGCCGTAGAGGTAAAGGAAATGGCTGTACGTGCAGTTAAATTAGCTAAAAGTTTAGTAGCTGATGTGGAGTTTTCCGCCGAAGATGCTTCTCGCAGTGAATTACCATTTTTATGTGAGGTGATTACTGCGGTAATTGCTGCTGGAGCCACGGTAATAAATATTCCAGATACTGTGGGTTATGCTCTGCCTTGGGAATTTGGTGAATTTATTGGGGCTCTAAAAAAAGGGGTGCCTAATATTGAGCAAGCAGTAATTAGTGTTCATTGTCATAATGATTTGGGTATGGCGGTAGCTAATTCTTTGGCAGCAGTACGTAATGGGGCCCGACAAATTGAAGTAGCGGTAAATGGTATTGGGGAGCGGGCTGGTAATGCTTCTTTAGAAGAAGTAGTGATGGCTCTTTATACACGGCGGAATAGTTTAGGATTTACGACCGGAATTAAGACACGGGAAATTTATCGTACTAGCCGCTTGGTAAGTACTTTGACCGGGATGGCGGTACAGCCTAATAAGGCTATTGTGGGTAAAAATGCTTTTGCTCATGAATCTGGTATTCATCAAGATGGTGTTTTAAAAGAAAGGACTACTTATGAAATTATGAATCCGGAAATGCTGGGAATTAGTTCACCTAAACTTGTTTTGGGTAAACATTCTGGAAGACATGCTTTTCAGGTACAATTAAAGGAATGGGGTTATTTTTTGGAAGGGGAAGCATTAGAACGTGCTTTTCGGGAATTTAAAGAATTAACTGATCGTAAAAAGGAAGTTTTGGAAGAGGATTTATTAATTTTATTGGATAGTAATTTACTGGATAAAGGTGAAGATTGTTATGAATTAGAGCATTTACAACTTACCGCAGGTACAAAAATTTCAGCTACAGCTACTGTAGGTTTAAAAATTAAAGGTATTTTAAAAGAGGAGGCGGCTTGTGCAGGTGGTCCGGTAGAGGCTACTTATCAAGCAATTGAAAAATTAGTGTCCCTGCCGGTTAAATTAGAGTCTTATAGTATTAGTGCAGTTACTGAGGGTAAAGATGCACAGGGTGAAGTAATTGTGCGTGTTTCCTTTGATGGGAACATTTATTTGGGTCGTGGTTTGAGTGTGGATATTATCGAGGCTAGTGCACGGGCTTATCTTAATGCTTTAAATAAAATTGTGCGGCAGTTTCCGCAATTGGTAGAAGTGGGGGAAGTGTGATGGGAATGACAATAACTGAAAAAATTTTGGCGGCACATGCCGGATTAGATCAGGTTAAAGCTGGTGATTTAATTCAGGCTAAATTGGATCTGGTATTAGCCAATGATATTACTGGCCCTTTAGCTATTAAGGAATTTAATAAAATTGGGGTAGAAAAGGTTTTCGACCGGGAAAAAATTGTTTTAATTCCTGATCATTTTGCACCTGCTAAGGATATTGCTTCAGCAGAACAGTGTTTATTATTAAAGAATTTTGCCGAGGAGCAAAATCTTTTACATTATTACGAAGTGGGACGTTGTGGAATTGAACACTGTTTTTTACCGGAAAGGGGTTTGATTTCTCCTGGTGATTTGATTATTGGGGCTGATTCCCATACCTGTACTTATGGGGCTTTGGGTGCTTTTTCTACAGGTGTGGGTAGTACTGATTTAGCGGTAGGTATGGCTAAGGGAGAACTTTGGTTTAGGGTTCCGGAAACCATTAAAGTAATTTTTAAAGGTAAACCGCGTAATCCTTGGGTAAGTGGTAAAGATTATATTTTGGCCTTAATTGGGGAGATTGGGGTTTCTGGGGCACGTTATCAGGCTTTGGAATTTTGTGGGGAGGCTATTGAAGATTTGTCTTTAGATGGACGTTTTACCATGGCTAATATGGCCATTGAAGCTGGGGCGAAAAATGGGATTATGGTAGCTGATGAAAAAACCAAGGAATATTTGGTTTCTCGTACTTCACGGACAGGTAAGATTTATGAAAGTGATCCCCAGGCCAATTACAGCCGCATTATTGAAATTGAGGTAACAAATATGGAGCCCTTGGTAGCTTTTCCGCATTTGCCGTCTAATGTTCAGCCTGTGGAAAAAGGACGGGAAATTAAGCTTGATCAGGTGGTAATCGGTTCTTGTACTAATGGTCGCTGGGAAGATTTAGAAGTAGCGGCTAGAATTTTACGTAAGCGGGAAGTTCATCCACGTGTACGAGTAATTGTTATTCCTGGTACTCAAGAACTTTATTTGCGGGCTGTAAAAGAGGGTTTAGTGGAAATCTTTATACAGGCTGGTGCGGTGGTCAGTACACCTACCTGTGGCCCTTGTTTAGGTGGTTATATGGGGATTTTGGCACGGGGAGAAAGAGCGGTGGCTACAACTAATCGAAATTTTGTGGGCCGGATGGGAGACCCGCAGAGTGAAGTTTATTTGAGTAATCCGGCTGTGGCCGCGGCTTCCGCCATTTTGGGGAGAATTGCTTCACCTGAGGAGGTGGAATAATTATGAGTTTAAAAGGTCGAGTTTGGTTAGTGGGTGATGATGTAGATACTGATTTAATTATTGCGGCTCGTCATTTAAATCGCAGTGAAGCCCAATATTTAGCTGAACATTGTTTGGAAAATGTTATTCCTAATTTGTTCCGGGAAATCGAAAAAGGTGATGTTTTAGTTGCTGGTAAAAATTTTGGCTGTGGCAGTTCGCGTGAACATGCTCCTGTAGCTTTAAAAGCGATAGGATTTAGCTGTATTTTGGCGGAAAGTTTTGCCCGTATTTTTTACCGTAATGCAATTAATATTGGCCTGCCGGTAATTACGATTGCGGGGATTAGACAATATTTAAGACAAGGTTCGCTTTTGGAAATCAAGCCGCAAACAGGTGAAATTAAAGATTTAACATGTGGAAAAACATATCAAGGTGAAGCCTTTCCTTCATTTATGTTGGAAATTTTAAGGGCTGGGGGGGCTATTCCTTATGTACAAAGGCAGGTGAAAAAGGTTGATTAAACTAGTTGTTTTGCCTGGTGATGGTATCGGACCAGAAGTAACTGAGCAGGCTTTGGAAATTTTAAATGTAGTAGCAGAAAAATATGATTTGAACATAGTTAAAGAAAAGGGGCTTCTCGGTGGTGCAGCTATTAGGGAAAGTGGGGAGCCATTTCCGCAGGCTACTCGGAATTTGGTAGCTGCAAGTGATGCTGTTTTTCTGGGGGCGGTAGGTGATCCCCAATTTGATCATCCGGAAAGTAAAGTAAGGCCGGAAATGGGTCTACTTGCCTTGCGAAAATTTTTGGGGGTATATGCCAATTTGCGGCCTGTTAAATGTTGGCCGCAATTAATTGAGCAGTCGCCTTTTAAAAAAGAAAGGTTAAAAGGTGTAGATTTATTAATTGTGCGTGAACTTACTGGAGGAGCCTATTTTGGGGCTAAAGGTAGAAAAAAGGATTTTGCTTATGATACGATTGAGTATAGTGATGTAGAAATCAGAAGAATTGTGAAGGCTGGTTTTAAGTTAGCTCAAAAAAGAAGAAAAAAATTAACTTCTGTTGATAAAGCCAATGTCATGGAAACTTCACGTTTGTGGCGTAAAATTGTTTTAGAAGAAGCTGCAGCTTATCCGGATGTTGTTCTGAATCATTTATATGTAGATAATTGTGCTATGCAGCTTTGTTTAAACCCTGGACAATTTGATGTTTTGGTTACGGAAAATACTTTTGGTGATATCCTTTCTGATCAGGCCTCTGTTTTGGGTGGTTCTTTGGGCATGCTGCCTTCAGCAAGTTTAGGTGATGGTCCGGCTTTATATGAACCGGTACATGGTTCGGCACCAGATTTGGCTGGGCAGGATAAGGCTAACCCTCTAGCTGCTATTTTATCACTAGCTATGTTTTTGGAAATGACCGCTAACTGTCCTGCAGGTGCTCGGGATATTGAAAATGCCGTGGAAAATGTTTTAGACCAAGGTTGGAGAACCGCAGACATTTACGAAAATGGCTGTTTTTGTGTAGGCACAAGATTAATGACTGAAAAAATAAAGGAGGTGCTTTTAAAAAGCAGGTAATTTTAATTTTAGGGCGAAATAAAGTTATGTGAAGTGTTATTGTCTGGTCGGGGGGCAAAAAAGTTGAAGGTTTTAGTAGCAGAGGATAGTCGTTATTATCAAAAAATATTAAAAGATATTTTAAACAAATGGGGCTATACTGTTGTTGTGGCCAATAATGGTGCTGAAGCTATTGGAAAATTAAGTGAGGAAAATGGACCCAAATTGGCAATTGTTGATTGGGTAATGCCTTATATTGATGGGTTAGAAGTATGTAGGAAAACTCGTCAAATGCAGGAAAGAGGTTATATTTATCTAATTTTGTTAACTATTAATGCTGATAAAGAAGATGTAATAAAAGGTTTAGAAGCTGGGGCTGATGATTATATTATTAAGCCCTTTAATGAAATGGAATTAAAGTTTCGTTTAAAAACCGGGGAGAGAATTATTAGGTTAGAGGATCAAATTATGCAGTTAGCTTTAACCGATTCTTTGACCGGTCTTTTAAATCGGCGTGCTTTTATTGATCGCTTGGATGGTGAATTAGAACGTTATAAGCGGTTAGGGGCTCCACTTTCTTTAATTATGGCTGATTTGGATGATTTTAAAAAAGTTAATGATAATTATGGTCATTTAGTTGGTGATGAAGTTTTAAAAGGTGTAGCTAAATGTTTTGTGGATTCTTTACGCAAATATGATTTTGTGGGTCGTTATGGTGGTGAGGAATTCATTATTTGCCTTCCGGGTGTAAAAACTAAACAAGCGGTCTTGGTTGCAGAAAGATTGCGTATTAATATGCGGGATTTAGTTGTTTATAAAGATAAAAAACCCCTTAAGCTTAAGCTTACTTCTAGTTTTGGTGTTTCTTCATTGGGTGAAGATATTTTTGATATTCATACTTTAACGAAAAAAGCGGATGAAGCTTTATATTTAGCCAAAAAGAAGGGTAAAAATCGGGTAGAATCATATCAGTGTGGTACGGAAAATGCGTAAAATAATTATCACTTTAGTGGTTTTGGCTGGGTTTTTTCTTTTGGGTTATCAAGTAGCCTTATTAAATACACCTACTGTTTTAAATGAAAATTACTACTGCCCCCAGTTGTGTGTTTGGGAGCGGCAAAGTCAAACTATAAAACTGGCGGCTGAGGAAAATAAAAAAATATATCCTGCTTCTTTAACTAAAATTATGACTGCAATTGTGGCTTTAGAAGAGATCGCGGATTTGGATGAATTGGTAGTAGTGGATGTGGCTACTTATCAAAAGATGGTAGCTAAAAATGCTTCTTTGGCTGGTTTCTATGGACGTGAAAAAGTAACTTATCGGGACTTACTTTATGGTGCTTTATTAAGTTCGGGGGGAGAGGCAGCGAACTCTTTAGCAGTTAATTTAGCAGGTAGTGTGGAAAATTTTGTGGATTTAATGAATGAAAAGGCTGAGTTTTTAGGTTTAGAAAATACTTATTTTGTTAATCCAGAGGGACTAGATGATCCCGGGCAATATTCTACAGCTCATGATTTAGCAAGATTATTGGATTTTGCCTTAAATAATGAATTTTTTCGGGAAATTATAACTACAAAAACTTATCTCAGCACACCTACATTGGATCATCCTCAAGGCTTACTCTTACAGTCCACAGTGCTGACACTTTTGGAAGATGTTAATCAAGAAGGCTTTCGAATTTTAGGTGGTAAATCTGGTACTACTTCTCAGGCTGGTGAATGTTGGGCTATTTTGGCTGAAAAAAATGGTCGCGAATATATTTGTGTGGCCATGGGTGGAGCTATTCAAAATTGGCCTAATACAGGTACTGGTCCGCGTGATGATTGTTTACGATTATTAAAAAAACTTAATTAATTTTTTTGTAAAGATGTGTGAAAATATGCTATAATTATATTAAAATTGCTAATTGGTATTGATTGGAGGAAGAAAAATTGGGATTAAGAAAAAAATTAAGTAGTCTTTGGGGGAAAAAGCCGTCGGTGTCTGCTGAGGAAGAAAACAAATTTTTAGAGAATTTAAGGGAGACTTTTGATTTAAATTATCAAACTTGTCAAAGGGCCATTATTGATAAGTTCAATAAAGATGTACTTACACGAAATTTAAAAGGTGAGGATTTACAAAATAATTTGCGTAAGGAGTATGAGGTTTTTAATAAGCAAATCGAAGCTAATTTTTTACCTTTAGAATTGATTGTTAAAGAGTTTTTGCACAGTCAAAGAAGTGAGATTATTGAAAGGGAATTAGAAAAAATAAATGCACAAAAAACAAGTCTTCATTATTCAAATTTTTTGAGTCACGGTATTCAAGGGATTTATTATGGCTATCAAGATGGTGTAGATTACAGTTATTGGTTACCTGAAGATACTAAACAGCTTTTGCCTTCTGATTTGCTTTCTTTTGCTAAAAACTATAAAGCAGATTTAGATGGAAATTTTAAAGCCTATGAAAAAGTTTGGGGTGCTCTTCATTTATTGAAAGAGGTAGGTAAGGATGAATTAAGGCAATTGGAACAATCTTTTCAAGAAACAAATCAAAAATGGCGGCAGTTTGATGAATCCTGTTTGAAGATACAAACTTTGAATTATGAGAGTGAAAAGGCTGATTTAGAAGCAAAGGTTTGTTGTGCGGCTGGTCGCATTCAAGCTGTTCTGGATAATTTACCAGAACTTAAGTCTGATGGACCGCAGAGATTAGTGCAAAAAACCGATGCTTTAAGAAAATATCAGCGATGGGGAAAAGTAGTAGATTGTAATTTGTATTTTCTTTCTTCGCAAATAGAAAAAGGGCTTCAGCAGATTGCTGAGCTTAAAAAAGAGGCAGCAGCTGTGGGTTTAAATTATGATTGTCGGGAAAAAAGGCGGGAGATTGAGGCTGTTTGGGGGGAAGCAAATAAAATTGTTGACGAATTTTCCCTGTATCGTGATTTGGCGGATCGAGCTATTGCTGAATATTTTTTAAAGGATTCGCGTTTTGGTACGATACCGAGACGACCATTTTCTGATCTAGAATATAGTTTATTATTAAAATTGGAAAAGCGTTTTGGGGGTACTGGAGTGGGAGTTGCCAAAATTGGTCGGCACCTAAATTTAGGGGAAAAATCAACCGAAGTTCAACGTGAGGGACCGGTAAGATAAAAGAATTTTTTAGTATGAACAGGAATTATGGTTAGGGCTGTAGAAAGATAAGTTAATAATTCATTAGGGGAGATGTATTAGCAATGTTGACCCGGCGGGAATTTTTGGCTTATCTGGGGATCTTAGGTGCAGCAGTGGTTTTACCGGTTAAAATAGTGGAAAATGAGCGGGAAATAAAAAAAGCACAGGCGGCAAAACCTGTGGATTGTGATTGGGTAATTGAAAATGTTTTTTTGATAGATGGTTCGGGTAATCCTGGTTTCCCGGGTAAATTGGCAGTTAAAGATGACAAAATTGTGGCTAGCGGGGATTTTTTGGTTAGTGAAACTGTGGAAGTGATTGCCGGACATGGTTATATTTTGGCTCCAGGTTTTATAGATGTACATACACATACTGAAGACTATTTTTTAAGTGGTGGTGAGATGAGTCCTTTTTTATCACAAGGTGTCACTCTGCAAATTGGCGGAAATTGCGGACGTTCACCGCGTGATTTAAAGGACTTTTTTCAAAGAGTACCTGAAATGCAGATTAATTATGGTTCATTAATGGGGTATGCTACTTTACGGCAAATGGTTTGGGGACGGGATTGTCCTGAGAAGGCTACACTACAAGCAATAAATCAGATGCAAAACTATTTGGCTAAGGCCTTGGAAGATGGGGCTGTGGGACTTTCCATCGGCTTAGAATATTGGCCTCAGACTTATGCTTCTACAGAAGAAGTGATTGCTTTATGTGAAGTACTTAAAGAAAAGGGAGGTTTTTATGCTACCCATATACGCAGTGAATATGACCGGGTTTTAGAGGCTCTTGAGGAAGCCATTGAAATCGGTTTTCAAGCAGGGGTTCCGGTACAATATAGTCATTTAAAAGCAGGTTTTAAACGGAATTGGTCTAAAGTACCTCGAATTCTGGAAATGCTCAGTGAAGCTGAGGCAGATGGTTTAGATATTAGGGCTGATTTTTATGGTTATACATATTCTAGTACTGATGTTGGTCGGAAAGTGTTTCAGCATTCGATGAGTGCTGAAAACCTAGAATTAGCGGCAGTACATCCTTTAACCTTTTTTGCCAGTGATGCCGGTATTCATGCCGGGGGTAGGGCCATTCATCCGCGTGCTTATGGTAATATTCCGCGAATTTTGCGATGGTTTGTACGCGAAAAGGGTTTACTTACTTGGGAAAAAGCGATCGCTAAATTAACCTCCCAGCCAGCCCGCAGGTTAAATTTAAAGAGGCGAGGTTTATTAAAAGAAGGTTATCAAGCTGATTTGGTACTGTTTGATCCGGAAACGATTACAGATAAGGCTACTAGGGAAAAAACTAATATTTTTTCCGAAGGTGTAAAAAAAGTATGGGTAAATGGTAAATTAGCTTGGGCTGATGGAGAAAATCTGCATCCAAATAGTGGGCAAAAAATTTTAAATAAAAAACTTGTTGTTTAAGGGGTGTAAAAAACCCCTTTTTTGTGTCGGTAATTTGTGGAAAAAAATTAAAGGAAAAAGCCCTGGGGATAGCGAAATTTTTCTAGGAGATATTTTAATGTGAGGTGAATTGTTTTGCCCAGGGAAAATTATCAGGCCTATGTTACTTTAGAACGTTGGCAGGGTTATTGTGATTTAATAATTTTAGAGAAAAATGGCTTAAATGAGCGGGAATTAACGGCCCATTATTTTTCCCTGAGCTTTGACCATCAAGGGATTAAAAGATATCTGTGGCAGAAATTAATAATTCCCCATCGACAGTATTGGGCACAAAAGCTGCAGGGATATGTACAAATTGATTTAGCTATTGCTTTGGCTTTATTAAAGGACGCCTATCTGCAAAATATGAGATTTAATACTGTGGTGGCCATAGATGAGGATTGTTTTATTGATTTTTTGCGGAAGAGTTTTTTAGAAGCCAATAAAAATAAGTTGTGGCGTAAAATGGGGCTTGGTAATTTAACAATAGCCGAATTTGCACAATTATGTTTAAGTGCTTTAAAAAGAATGGATGGAGCCCTGCTTTATGATTTTATGAGTTTACAGAAAAGGAAAGCATTATCTTCACGCGAAGATTTTTTGTTAGCAGTGGGCAAATCCTTAGAAAAGTATACCTTTTTAAAAAGCGGTCTTCTGGAAATAAGGGATTTAGGTGTAAAAAGTGTAGTTAAAGTGTTTATAATTGTGAGTACTTTAAATGATGAAGTGAAAAAAATTACTTATGAATTGGAAATTTTAAAACAAGCTGAATTTATGTGTTTGAATAGTTTTGGGTATTTGGGAAGTGAGGTCTTATCTAAAGAACATCCCGAAAACCCGATAAATTATCGTGTTTTTTGTTCTGTCTATCATTTGCCTCAGCCTAATTTGGTGATTAAATATTTAGAGGCAAATCCCGATATTTTTTTAACTGGAGAATTTAAGGGTGGTACATGTTATAAATTACTGCGGCCGGAAAATGTCAGTGAATTTAATTATGATATTTTTAGTGGGATTGTTTGTGAGTTTTTAATTACTAAACAAGAAGTGTTTATTTATGCACAACAACCACTTAATCTTGCCAAATGGGAATATAAATTAGTTGAGGCTTTGGGTAATAATATTAAATTTCAACAAAAATATTATTTACCAGTACGTAAATTATATCAGGCGGCAATTTTAGGTTTACCTATTGATAAATTATTAAAACAATCTCAGGTTAAAGGGGTGGATAGTTTTCCGGTACAATCAGCTTTGTTTTTGTGGAGAAGTCGGCAGGGGGCTGTAGAGACTCTAAAAAAAATAACCGAGAAAAATCAGCACCTGACTAAAAATCTGTGTTATTTTTACCAGTCCACAGCAAAAGAAAAATCCCCTAGTTTTTGTGAATATTATCTCTGTGGGGATTGGTTATGTTTAAATGTTTATAATGGTAATATAAAAAAGGAAATGTCGAAACTTGGTTCTAAAGTAGAATTAATTAAAACTAGAAGTTTTAATTTGCAGGAGGAATTATTTTTGGAATCTTTTTCCGGGGAAAAACGGTGGAGAATGTTTAAAAAGATTAATTTGATGGAACAGGAGGCCCCTTTTTTAAAAACAATGGGTTTATTGCCGAGTGTTAAGGGAATGGCCCAAAGTTTGGGGGCGATTGTACAGACTTAAGTTTGTTCAGTTATTTTTTCTTCGGGACGATATTCATTTAAAAAATAGTAGACGGTTGGTTTTTTGATAGGGGGAATTTCTAAGCTGTCTGCTTTTTCTATTTGAGGATAGGCATTGAAAAGGGCTAAATTATCCATAATCCCTCCGGGTAAGGTCAGTCCTTTTTCTAAATTGTGGGGATCACCAATAGCCTTAATGGTGATAGGATATGTTAGTTGTTTGTGGTTAACAGTCATAAAAATATGGTAGCCATCTTTACCTTGGGTGTCTTCGGCTACGGAAATGGTGCTGTGATTAGTAAGTCGGTATTCATTAATAGAAATGGCTTCTGCACCTGCATTCCAAAGTTCATTGCTAATATTTAAAAGATCGGTATAAATAATGGGCATATCTTCTTCAATGGTAATAATAATTCCGGGACCTTGTAGGGGGGTAGTGCCATTAATAATACGCAGCTTTTCCATTTCCGAAGAGATGCTTTCTAGCAGTTTTTTTTCGTCACGGCTGCTTTCCATTTGTGCTCTAAGTTGATTACTAAGATCAATAATTTCTAAAGCTAGTTTTTGTCTTTTTTCGGAAAGTCCGCGAACCATGGCAATTAAGGTTTCACTTCTTTGATAAGTGAGATCACTAGCGATGCGGGTCTGGGCTTGAAATTGTAAAGAAAGCATAATTCCGAGAAAAAGTAAAACAATGGTGATGGGAATTTGCCAATAAGTTTTATTCATGCTCAACACTCCGTTTATTTTCTTTTTTCCGGTAATAATGGGTTAAAGCATGATGTCTGATAGAGGCCAAATTTTGAAAAATACGGACACCGAAGGCAAAAACAGCAGCATAATAGAGATCTACACCTAAACGATCTCCCAAATAAGATAATAAGGCGGCTAAAAGTGCATTAGTAAAAAAACCGGTTAAAAGAATCATGCCATCAAAGGTATCTTCAAGGATAGCCCTAATACCTCCAAAGACAGAGTCTAAAGAGGCTAAAACGGCAATTGACATATATTTAATAAAGATAGGTGGTAATTGTAGGGAAATACTTGAGCCTAAAAAAGCACCGATAATTAAGCCAATTATGGGAATGAAAAACCACATTTGAATAAGCCCTCCTTTTAATGAGGATTGACATATTTAAATTGCATTTCACCTTTATAGGCTGGAAGAATTAAATCATCTTTTTCGATAATGGTAACCGGATAATGAGCTGCTTTTAAAAGGTTTAATTGACCCAAAGAAACACTTTCTAACATTAATTTGGGACTGCCAATGGCACAAATTTCAAAAGGTGGTGCAATACGGGTAGTATTAATTAAAATTAAATTACCTACACAGCGAATTTCGGAATTAGTAATTAAACGCTGACCATTTATGGCGATGGCTTCTGCACCGCCAATTTTTAATTCATTAATTAAATTGAGTAAATGTTCATAATGGATGATATACTTATTGGGATCTTCATGGGGGGAATTTAAAAGCCCCTCTTTATTATCATCTAAAGTAATAATTATACCTTTGCCGATAACTGGTGTTAAGCCGGCTTTTATTTTAGCTTGTCTAATTTCTTGCTGCAAGTCCTGTAATTGTCCTTTGGTGCTTTGATTTTGCAGTTCATTAAATTGATTACGCATTATCTCGATTTGGTCTTCTTGGGATTCAATTTCTTTTTCTAAAGCTTGAATTACCTTGATGAGGTTGGCATTTTTTTGGCTAATGGCATCAAAATTGGTAGTTTTACTTTGTGCCTTTAATTGAAAGGCAAGGAAGAAACCGGAAATAATGCAGAGAATGGTAAGTGGTATGGCATATTTACGCATAATTCTTCCCTCCTTGATAATCTATGTTCAGGATTATATTTTACTAAGTGACAAAATACAAATAAAAAATGGCTAGATCGAAAAAAATTATGGAAAGCAAAGAGTCACTTTTTATGTTATGATAAAGAAGTGAGTCACTGTATTTTATTATATAGGATGAAGCAATAAAAATCATTAGCCCTCTAATTTAAATATATTAAATAAATATTTAAAGGATATAAATGTGAAAATGCCGAAATAATTCCTTAAAAAGGGGGAAGTAGTTTTGGGAAGGCTGGCTTGGGAATCACTCAGTATTATCAGTATTTTAGATATATTAATTGTCGCTTTTGTAATTTATAAATTAATGATGATTATTAAAGGGACGCGTGCTGTGCAGTTAATTAAGGGTCTCTTTGTTTTACTAGTGGCTTCTTTGTTAAGTGGCTTGTTTGGTTTTACTACTATTGCTTGGATTTTAAGACAATCTTCAAAAGTATTAGTTATAGCCTTACCCATAGTTTTTCAACCGGAATTAAGGAGGGCCTTGGAAAGATTGGGACGGGGTAAGTTTTTTGCTAGGCCCATGTCAGTGTTAACTGAGGAATCTTTAAGTAATGTGGTAGAACAATTAGCTCGTGCGGTGAAAATTTTTTCGGAAAATAAAATTGGTGCTCTAATTATTTTGGAACGAGAAATTGGTGTTAATGACTATATTGAAACTGGTACAAAAATAGATGGTTTGGTTTCTACAGAATTTATCGTTAATCTTTTTTTACCGCGCAGTCCTTTACATGATGGGGCTGTAATTATTCGGGGAGATCGTGTAGCTGCTGCCGGTTGTTTTTTACCACTTTCCGAAAACCTTAATTTAAGTAAGGAATTAGGTACTCGGCATCGGGCTGCTATTGGTTTAACTGAACAATCAGATGCCATGGCTATTATCGTTTCTGAGGAAACGGGTACTATTTCTGTGGCCGAAGAAGGTAAATTAACCCGTTATTTAGATGAAAATATGTTAAAAGATATTTTAGATAAGCGTTTGTTAACTAAACAGCAGAATTTAATGTCTTGGTTTAATTGGAGGTCTTAATGGTGAAAAAACGGGGCCAAGAAGAAGTAGTTTATAAAATATTGGCGGTTTTATTAGCGATTTTACTTTGGTTCTATGTTTTAAATTTAGATAATCCCACTGTAGAAAAACCTTTCTCGGTTAGTGTAGAACCACTTAATTTAGCACCTGGATTGGCTTTGGTTGAACCTCCGGGAAATGTGGAAGTTAGAGTTAGGGGTACTTCCTTAAATGCCCTTAATAGTCGTGAAATTAAAGCGGTGGTAAATTTAGCTGGGGCTAAATTGGGTGAAGGTACTTATTGGGTAAGTGTCAGTTTACCTGCAGGGGTAGAATTAGTTGCTATTAGACCAGCCAGTCTTAATTTACACATTGATGAAATAAAAGAAAAGCAACTGCCCATTAGGGTGATTACCCAAGGGACGGTTGCTCCTGGTTATTCCTATTTTGAACCGGTTTTGGAACCTTCTACGGTTGTGGTTAGAGGGGCAAGTGGTTTATTGGCTGATTTGGATACTGCTTTAATTACGGTTAATGTGGAACAGGCCAAGGATAATTTAGTTCTTAATCCTCCTGTAACTTTATTGACCAAGAAGGGGGAAATTGTTTCTGGACAATTTGAAATTAGTCCACAAAACATTCAGGTTTTTGTGCCAATTACGGAGAACACGGATAGTAAAACTGTTGCCATTAAACCGAATATTAAAGGTGGACCAGCAGAAGGTTTTCGGGTTGCTAGGGTGATTTTAGATCCGGAAACAGTTAGAATTACGGGAAGTTATGAGGCTTTGAGTCAAATTTATCAAGTAAATACTGCCCCAATTGATATTACAGGCATTAAAGAAAGCTATTCTACGCAAGTGGCTTTAATTCCCCCGGAAGGAGTAAGTTTACTTTATCAACCTGTAGTAAAGGTCTTGGTACAAGTTGAGGCGATTACTGTTGTGAAAGACTTTACAGATGTTCCTATAACTGTACTTAATTTGGCTGGTGATGATCGTGTTGCTTTAAAAACTGATAAAGTACAGGTTAGTATTAAGGGACCGCGGACAGATATGGAATTGGAAAAAAGTGAAATTAAGGCTTTTATTGATGTCGCGGATTTAAAGCCAGGTGTGCATAATTTAGCTGTAAAGATTGAGTTACCATCTAATTTACAGGTTGAAAAAATGGAACCACAGCGGATTGAAGTTACACTTAGTAAGGTAGAGGTGGAAGAAGAAGATTAAGGGAAGGGGTATTGGTAAAAATGAGTAAGCTTTTTGGAACTGATGGGGTGAGGGGATTGGCTAATCAAGAATTAACCCCAGAATTAGCTTTTAGTTTGGGCAGAGCCGCTGGTACGCTTTTAAAAAATAGTGATGAACGGACAGCCATTTTATTAGGTATTGATACTAGGATTTCCAGTTCTATGTTGGAAAGTGCTTTAGCTGCAGGTATTTGTTCGGCAGGGGTAGATGTTTATGCTGCAGGTGTTATTCCCACACCAGGGGTGGCTTATTTAACTAAAGAAATAAAAACATGTGCCGGAGTAATGATTTCGGCTTCCCATAATTCATTTGAGGATAATGGTATTAAGTTTTTTGATGAATTTGGTTATAAATTGCCAGATGAAGTTGAGGAAAAAATAGAGACCCTTGTTTTGCGGGGTACGGAAAATTTACCCAGACCCATTGGTGGTGATGTGGGTAGAATAATTCCTTTCCCTAATGCTTTGAATCGATATGGCCAGTTTTTAAAAGAAGCGGTAAATGTTCCACTTACTGGTTTAAGAATTGTAGTAGATTGTGCTCATGGAGCAGTTAGCGAAATTGCTCCTCGGGTTTATCGTGAATTAGGTGCACAGGTAATTAGTATTAATGATTTACCTACAGGGGTAAATATTAATCATAATTGTGGTTCTACACATCTGCGGGCCCTACAAGATGCGGTTTTAAAATATGAAGCTAATTTGGGGATTGCACATGATGGGGATGGGGATCGGGTTCTTTTTGTTGATGAAAATGGTAAAATCGTGGATGGTGATCAGACTTTAGTGATTTGTGGTCTTGATTTGCAGGCTAAAGGTCTTTTAAAGGGGAAAATTGTAGTTACGGTGATGAGTAATTTAGGTTTAAAAAAGGCTTTTCAAGAGGCTGGTGTGCAGGTTTATGAAACTCAAGTTGGTGATCGTTATGTTTTGGAGAAAATGCTGCAAAGTGGAGCCATTTTGGGTGGGGAGCAATCTGGACATATTATTTTCCTGCGGCAAAACACTACTGGTGACGGTCTTTTAACAGCTTTACAATTGTTGAAAATAATTAGGGAAACTAGGGAGCCTTTAAGTGAATTGGTAAAGCAAATGACTGTATATCCACAAGTATTAGTTAATGTTAAGGTGAAAAATAAGGAAGACTGGCAAGAAAATGAGGCTATTGCTACTGCTATTTCCGAGGGAGAGAGATTGTTGGGGGCTAATGGCCGTCTTTTGGTCAGACCCTCTGGTACCGAACCTTTATTAAGGATTATGGCCGAAGGAATGGATAAAGTACAATTAGAAAAAATAACCGCTAAAATTGCGGAAGTAATTGCGGAGGAATTGGCTTAAGGGAGGTCGTAATTTGCTTTATGTTGGTACCGATATAATTGAAATAAAAAGGATCAAACAGCTTACTGAGCGTTACCCACAATTTTGGGAGCGAATTTTAACATCAGCGGAAAAGGAATATTGTCTTTCTAGGGGAAATCCTTGGGAATCTTTAGCTGGCAGGTTTGCCGCGAAAGAAGCAATCTTGAAATGTTTGGGTTTAGGTTTATTTCGTCTTTCTTGGCATGATTTAATTATTGAGTCTGATTCTCTGGGCTGTCCGCGGGTGAAATTTAGTCAAGCCTTACAAAAGATTTTAACCGCAAAGGGAATCGCCGAGATAAAAATAAGCATTTCACACTGTCATGATTATGCTTTGGCAGTGGCCATCGGGAAGGGTGATTAGATTGCGAATTATTACAGGTAGTGACATGAGAAAAATTGATTTATGGGCTCAAAAAGAAAAAAGAATTCCCCCACTATTATTAATGGAAAATGCCGGCCGGGCTGTGGCTTTGGCTGTGGAAAATGTAATCGGGGCGGAGCCAAAACAAAGCCTATTGTTTTTAATCGGTAAAGGTAATAATGGGGGGGATGCCCTTGTTGCTGCTCGTCATCTTTATCAACAGGGTATGGAAATTAATCTATTTTTCCTTTTTCCTCCTGAAGAATGGCCTGGTTTGGTACGAAAAAATTGGGAACTTTTAAAGGACCAAGGGATTAAAGGTCACTACTTAGCTGATGAACATAGCTTTTATTTATTAAAATTATGTTTAAGTAATTCTACTTTAGTTATTGATGGTATTTTGGGTACTGGTCTGCGAGCATCACTTCCTGAGAATATTGTCAAAACTATTAAATTAGTAAATCATGCCTCTATACCGGTATTGGCTATTGATGTGCCTACTGGGGTAGATGCTGATCAGGGTTATGTTGCCAAGCCTTGTGTGCAGGCTAATTATACTGTTACTTTTGCTTGGGCTAAAAGGGGACAATTGCTTTATCCGGCTAAAAAAAATATTGGCAAATTGTTTATTGCCGATATTTCTATCCCAGAATCAGGTTTGGAATTAGTGGATATAAAACAATACTATTTTGAACGTCAAATGGCTCAAAAGTGTTTGCCGCTGCGTGATGAAACAGGTCATAAAAATACTTTTGGACATGTTTTAGTATTAGCTGGTTCCCAAGGGATGATGGGTGCAGCTTATTTAGCAAGTAAGGCGGTTTTGCGTTCAGGTGCTGGTTTAGTTACGGTAGGTGTGCCTCAATCTCAGGCTCCTTTTTTTAATTTAGCTTTACCGGAGGCAATTACTTTAGCACTGCCTGAGACGGAAAAGGGTACTTTGGCTGCAGAGGCGTGGCCAATTATTAAAGCTAATTTAGCGGGTAAAAAGGCTTTGGTTTTTGGACCTGGTTTAAAAACTGAAAAAGGAATTAAAGAACTATTAACTAAAATAATACAATTTAAAATGCCGCTTGTTTTAGATGCTGATGGCTTAAATGTTTTAGCCCAGGAGCCGGAACTATTGGCTCAGAAAAAAGCACCGCTAATTCTTACACCTCATCCTGGGGAAATGGCTCGTTTGTTAAAAATAACTACAGAGCAAGTGCTAAAAAACCCGGTGGATGTGGCTCTACAGGCCGCAAATACTTTTCAAGCTATTACAGTTTTAAAGGGTGTGGTAACTATTATTACTACCCTTGAACAAGAGGTTTACATAAATTCAACAGGTTCTTCTGCTTTGGCTACAGCCGGAACTGGTGATGTTTTAGCTGGTTTAATTGCCGGTTTGTTGGCTCAGGGATTATCAACAAAAAAAGCTGCCTTATTAGGTGTTTATTTACATGGTTTGGCTGGGGAAATTGTAGCTGCGGAAAAAGGTGAAAGGGGTGTTATAGCTGGAGATGTGGTAGAAGCAGTACCCCTAGCTTTAAAAGATTTATGATCTTTTCGATTACTGCTCACCTTTGTTTTTTAATTGTAAATTAGGAGTATAATTATTTAATAATTTTGTTAAAGGTAAATTAGTTTACACAATTTT
>DUTS01000091.1 GCA_012841935.1 Clostridia bacterium | reverse complement strand
GTTTCGCAAAAACTTTCCTCAGCAGTGGGAATGGGAGTAGCGGTTACCTTTGTTTTGACACTGGCCTCCTTGATTACCTGGCTTCTGCAAACTTTCGTCTTGGAGGTTTGGGGAATTAGCTATTTACAAACTATTGCTTTTATTTTAGTAATTGCTTCTTTGGTTCAATTTGTGGAAATGGTAATGCGGAAAAAAACACCTGAGCTTTATGAAGCTCTGGGAGTATATTTACCTTTGATTACTACTAATTGTGCTGTATTAGGTGTGGCTATTTTAAATATCCAGAAATCTTATGGTTGGTTGGCTACTTTAGCTAATAGTTTGGGTAATGCCTTAGGTTTTACTTTGGCTTTGATTCTTTTTGCGGGAATTAGGGAAAGGCTGGAATTTGCGGAAATTCCACGGAGTTTAAAGGGTCTGCCGATTGCTTTGATTACAGCTGCTTTGATGTCAATAGCTTTTTTAGGTTTTAGCGGCCTTTTATAAAGAAATGCGGAGGTAGAAGATGATGATCTATGCAGTTTTAAGTTTGGCTGTTTTAGGCGGTCTCTTTGGTGTAATTCTCGGGGCCGCTGAACGGAAATTTGCCGTGGAAACAGATCCACGTATTGACTCTTTAATTGAAATTTTACCGGGAGCTAATTGTGGTAGTTGTGGTTACCCTGGTTGTAGTGCTTATGCCGAAGCAGTAGCTGCTGGTGAGGCCCCTTTGGATGCTTGTACTCCTGGAGGAGCTCAAGTTGAACAAGCTATTGCTCGAATTATGGGTAAAGAAGTTGGTGAATCTAAAGAAAGGGAAGTAGCACAACTTTTATGTGCTGGTGGACAAGAAGAAGCTGCTTTACTTTATAATTATGAAGGAATTCATGATTGTCAAAGTGCTGCTATTTTATTCCAAGGTCCGAAAGTTTGTAATTATGGCTGTTTAGGCTTGGGTAGTTGTGTAGAAGCCTGCCCCTGGGGTGCAATTCAAATGGGGGATAATCATTTGCCGCTTATCGATTTTGAATTATGTACAGGATGCGGAGTTTGTGTGGAGATTTGTCCCCAACAAGTTCTTAAATTATCTAAAATATCACAGTTAGTTTTTGTTCGCTGTCGTAATTTAGATAGAGCTCGTGAGGCCAGAAAAGCTTGTAAAATAGCTTGTATCAAATGTAAAATTTGTGAAAGAACTTGTCCAGAAGGTGCCATTGTGGTTCAAAGTAATGAACATGGCAGTGTGGCTGTTATTGATGAAACTAAATGTACTAATTGTGGTCTTTGTGTAGAAAAATGTCCTACTAAAGTAATCGAACAAATTCTGCCTATTACTAGTCATTATGTAAAAAAAGAGGAACAAGTACACGCTTGCCAAAATTGCAATCTTTGTCAGTAGGTGTGTTTAAATGAAAAAGTTTTTTTTAGGTGCGTTATTACTATTGATTTTAATTTCTGGTTATGTTTTTAGGGAAAAAGAAGTAGTTCAAGAGGAGTTTTTAATGGATACTTTTGTCAGTATTAGTGCTTATGGTGCTAATACTGATTTTTTAAAGGAAAATGTGGAGGCCGCCTTTCGGGAAATGCGGCGGATTACCGGGTTAACAGAACGATTTTCTCCGGAAAGCATGGAAAGTAATGTACAGCAAATTAATCAGGAGGCTGGTAAAAAACCGGTAAAGGTAGATCCCCTTGTTTGGGAGATGCTTTCAGAAGCTAAAAAATATCAGCGGCTTACTAATGGTGCTTTTGAAATTACAATTGGTCCCTTAGTAGATTTATGGAAGACAGCAGGTCAAAGGCAAGAAGTGCCTACCACGGACGAATTAAAAGCAGTATTAATGTTGGTTAATAGTGATAATTTAATTCTGGATGCCGAAAAACAAACGGCTTTTTTAAGTAAAGCAGATATGTCGCTTGATTTAGGGGCTGTGGCCAAAGGGTATGCAGTGGAAAGTGCAGCAGAAGTTTTAAAAACTGCAGGAATAAAAAAAGCGATCATTAATGCAGGTGGGGATCTTAAAGTGATCGGTAAAAAAAAGCGGTTTCCTGGCTGGCAAATCGGTATTCAAAATCCCCGTGATTCAAAGGGGGTAATTGGAGTTTTAACTCTGGAAAATGAGGCGGTAGCTACTTCTGGGGATTATCAGCGGGTAATTAAAATAGGAACAAATGAATACCATCACTTATTATCTACTGAAAATGGCTATCCGGTAAATTATAATCAAAGTGTAACTATTATCTGTCCTCATGCTGGACAAGCAGATCTTTTATCTACAGCTTTGTTTTTATTAGAATCTAAACAGGCTTTAGATTTAGTCGACCAACTTCCTGATGTGGAAGTCGTAATTGTTACGGCTGAGGGGGAAATTTTAATTAGTTCAGGTTTAGAAAATAAATTCCATCGGGGGGAAAATTATGACTAAAGCCGATTTGCGTTTAGTCCTAATTATTTTTCTTTTAGGTTTATTTTGTCTGCTGGGACGGAATCTGTTATTTTCCCCCAAAGAAGAAATAAAGCAAGTAGTTTTTAAGGTTGAAGGTAAAGTTGTTGAAACAGTTGTGTTGTCCGCGGAAAATGAACATCGAAAAATTGTTTTGGCAGGTAAATTAGGACCAGTAGTTGCGGAAATAGAGGGATTTAAAATACGCATTTTGTCTGCAGCCTGTCCTGACCAAATTTGTGTTGAACAAGGCTGGATAGAGCAGGCACCACAGACAATTATTTGTGTGCCCAATGAAATTGTTGTTTTTTTCAAAAGTGGGTCTTCTCTTGATGGGATTACTGGATAGGGAGGTAGGGCATGTTTTCCACTAGAAAATTGGTCTTGCTGTCTTTTTTAGTAACTTTGGCTGCTGCCTTAGGTTTTTTGGAAATGCACTTACCTAATCCTTTTCCTTTTCCGGGTGCTAAATTAGGTTTGGCTAATATTGTGACACTATTGGTACTTTATCTGTTTAGTGTTCGTGAAGGGATCTTGGTTTCCATTTTACGTGTTTGTTTCATTTCTTTTTTAAGTGGTACGTTTTTAGCGGTAGGTTTTTGGCTTAGTTTATCTGGGGCTTTGCTGAGTACTTTGGCTATGGCTGTAGTAATAAAATATTGGGCTTCCTTAAGTATTGTGGGGGTTAGTATTATAGGAGCCCTATTCCATAACTTGGGACAAATTTTTGTGGCTGCTTTTTTAATGCATACTCTGCATATTTTTTATTATTTGCCTTTTTTGCTGCTTGTGAGTTTGCCCACTGGTTTGCTGACAGGTTATTTGGCTCGTCTGCTGCGGCCTTTTTTAAGATAAAATCTGTATGACAGGCACATTATTGGCTCTTACTCCATAGAATTATCAATGACCGCAAAAAATGGAGGTGAGACCAATAATGGGTTTAGGGACAATAATTATTACTATTGCTACTTTAATTAATAGTTTATTATTACTAGCTTATTATTTAAATAATAATGCTTTTCCTCATCCACTTTCTGAACAGGATGAGTATTTTTATTTAAAAAAACTGCAAAAAGGGGATTTAGAGGCCCGTAATGTTTTAATAGAACATAATTTGCGTTTAGTAGCCCATATCGCAAAAAAATTTGACAATGTTCATGATGATAAAGATGATATTATTTCTATTGGTACTATAGGTTTAATTAAGGCCATTAATACTTTTAATCCCGAAAAAGGTGCGAAGCTGGCGACCTATGCGGCACGATGTATAGAAAATGAAATTTTAATGCACTTAAGGGCCACTAAAAAAAATAGGGGAGAAGTATCACTCTATGATCCCATTGGTGTAGATAAAGAGGGAAATGAAATTGCTTTGATTGATATCTTGGGAACAGATCCTGATATAGTTCCTGATGTGGTTTTAACTAATGTGGAATTTCAGCAGGTTTTGGAAAAAATTAAATATTTAAATCCCCGAGAAAAAAGGGTTTTGGAAATGCGTTTTGGTTTAAATGGCGGCTATCGTAAAACACAGCGGGAAATTGCTCAACAATTGGGTATTTCCCGTTCATATGTTTCTCGAATTGAAAAAAGAGCTTTGGAAAAGTTAATTAAGGAATTGAGAAAATAGTGCTGTTTTTGGGATGTTGTTAAAATAAATACTTAATAATCGCCTACTTTTATGATAGAATGTTTGTAGAAATTTGGTAGGAGATGATAATGAGTATTTTAAAACCAGATTTAGTAGTAGCTTCACTTGCCGATATTGATCTCAATTTCTTTTGGAAACAGGGTAAACGAGGCATAATTTTGGACCTTGATAATACAATAACTTTATGGAACAGTAAAGAAATAATGGCTCCAGAATTATTTTTTTTGGAAAAGGTTTTAGCCTTAAATTTTAAAATTTGTTTATTAACTAATGCTGGTTACAAGAGAACCAAAATTGTAGCTCAAAGGTATCAGCTCCCTTTTATAGCTAATGCTTTTAAACCTCGGAAAAAAAATTTCATCAAGGCTTTAGAAAAAATTAGCTTATTGCCAGAACAGGTTTTGGTGATTGGTGATCAGCTTTTTACAGATATTTGGGGAGGTAATCGAGTTGGCTGTTATACAATTTTGGTTACCCCACTTTCAATTAAGGAATTCCCAGGGACAAGGTTAATTAGGATTTTGGAGCAGCTTATAAAACGGAGGTATTTTTAGTTTGCGAACCAATCTGATTTTAATTGGTTTTATGGGTACTGGAAAAACAGCCATTGGCCGAAGATTGGCTGTACATTTGAAAAAAGAGTTTTATGATACAGACCTGGAGGTAGAAAAGACTACAGGTCTAACGATTTTGCAATTGTTTCAAAAACATGGTGAAATTAGATTTCGTTCCGAAGAAAGTTTAGTTTTAAGACGCCTTCTAAAAAAAGAAAATTGTGTTTTGGCTACTGGTGGGGGCATAGTTTTAGATGCAGATAATGTGGAATTAATGAAAAAAAGGGGAATAATTATTTGCCTAATGGCTAGACCGGAGGTAATTTATCAGCGGGTGAAAAAAAGGGAAAATCGACCTTTATTACAAAAGGGAGATCTTAAGCAAATCATTAAGCAACTACTTACAGAACGTCAAGCTTATTATAATTGTGCTGATTATTATTTGGATACATCAGATTTGCATTTTGATGAAATTATTGAAAAAATAGTGAGTTTAATAAACGAATAGAATTAATGGCAGGGATTTAGGGAATAAAGTCGAATATTTTTAATAGGGTAAACTTTTGGTTTTTAGGGGGCGTGGTGAGTGAATGTTGTTAATATATTAAAAAAAGCAATTGAAGTTGGGGCTTCTGATATTCATTTTTCGGTCGGGGCTCATCCTACTTTTCGTATTGGGGGTAAATTGGTACGTTGGGAGGATGAGGATTTTCAGACACAAAGGATTATGCGTGATAGTATAATTAAAATAATTCACGAAATTATGACCCAAGAGCAATTGTCTGCATGGCAGGCCAAGGGTGAATATGATTTTTCATATTCTCTCCCCGGAATAGGTCGTTTTCGGGTTAATGTTTTTAAACAGCGGGGATGTCCAAGCCTGGCAATTCGTCCTGTTCCTTATGAAATACCCCCTTTAGAAAGATTAGGGATCCCAGAATCTATTATAAAACTATCCCAAAAAAAAGATGGTTTGGTTTTAGTTACAGGAGCAACTGGTTGTGGAAAGTCCACAACTTTAGCTGCCTTAATTAACGAAATTAATAAGACCGAAGAAAAACACATTATTACCATTGAGGATCCAATTGAATATCTTTATCAACATAAAAAAAGTATTGTTAATCAGAGAGAATTAGGAGGAGATACAAATTCATTTTCCGGGGCTTTGCGGGCTTGTTTACGACAGGATCCGGATGTAATATTAATTGGAGAAATGCGTGAT
>DUTS01000090.1 GCA_012841935.1 Clostridia bacterium | reverse complement strand
TCCTGCAAGGTTTCCATGTACTCTTGCCAAGCATTAGCCACACGATCCCATTCTTCATCATCTTCAATATCAAAAAGAATTTCTTCGCCATTATCATCTTGACCAATTTTTAAGATAACCGCTTCTTTTTCTTCTTTGGCACTAACAATTTCCTCTACAGGTGACAAAATAGCATATTCCTCACCATCTACCTCAATAGCATCAATAAAAGCAAATTCTAATTCATTATCATCCTCATCAATCAAAACTATTTTATCCTCTTCTCTTAACATACAATCACCACTTTCATAATTTTTTTTATCCTAGTAAAAACAAAACACACAAATAAGAAATACAACACCTTATCGTGAATTATCCAAAAAACTCTGCAAAATTATTACTGCAGCCAACTTATCTATAAATTTCTTTCGCTTTTTACGTGAGACACCACCCCCAATAAGGACTCGTTCCGCGGCAATTGTAGTGAGACGTTCATCCCAATAAACTACCTCCATGGATATTTCTTGAATTAAAAAAGCTATAAATTGTTTAACTTTTTCGGCTTGAGGTCCCAAAGTACCATCCATGTTTCGCGGCAAACCGACAACAATTTTTTTAACTTTTTTTTCTTCAATAATTTCTTTTAATTGTTGAAGATCAGTTTCCAAGTCCGTTCTTTTAATAGTTTTTAATCCCTGTGCCGTAATACCTAAAGGATCACTAAGGGATAAGCCAATTCTTTTTTCACCCAAATCCATTCCTAAAATACGCATTTGCTTTATAAATTACCCAAATAACTGCGTACTAATTCCTCTAACAATTCATCCCGATCCAATTTTCTAATTAAAGAACGAGCATTTTGATGGCTAGTAATATACGCAGGGTCCCCGGAAAGCAAATAACCGACAATTTGATTAATCGGATTATAACCCTTTTCCTGAAGTGCCTCATAAACACTAACCAATATTTCACCAGCTGAAACTTCTTCTTCAGTTTTTACTTTAAACATCATCGTTTGGTCAAATTTTTCACCATTCATTTAACATCACCTCAAAAATTCGCTCCCTATTGCCGGGTATATTAGTGTTTTTATTGGTACAGTATTAGTTCTCTATAAAAAACAGATATCCTTCTATTTTTTTATTTCTTTAATTGATTTTCTACAAATTCCCTTACTTTATTTAAAGCTTCTCCCAACTTTGCAGGGTTTTTACCCCCAGCTTGAGCCATATCTGCCCTACCACCACCTCCTCCTTCAATAATTTTTGCTACTTGTTTAATAAGCTTACCAGCGTGAATACCCCGGGCCACCACATCCTGTGTGACCACTACCACTAGATTGACCTTTCCATCAGTTAATGCACCCAAAACAACAATTCCAGAATCTAAACGATTTTTAAGTAAATCCGCCCAGTTTCGCAGTACTTCCATATCACGAGCCTTTACTTGACTAGCTATCAAAGAGATTCCCTGAATTTGCTCTTTTTGGGCTACAAGTTCCTCTATCTGTACCTTAACCAATTGCTGTTCTAATTGACTGATTGTTTTTTCCTGTTCCTTTATTTCCGCCAACAAACCTTCTGTTTTAGTTAACAACTCCTTTTCCGGAGTTTTTAATAAGCTACTTAAATTCTCTATAAGCTTTTCTTTAGATTGAAGATACTGTCTCACCCCTTCACCAGTAATGGCTTCAATTCTTCGCAATCCTGAACCAATGGCACTTTCATTAACAATTTTAAAAAGACCTAGCTGACTAGTATTTTCGACATGGGTACCCCCACATAATTCTATACTAAAATCACCAATTTGCACCACACGAACATTATCCCCATATTTTTCACCAAAAAGGGCTACAGCACCGAGTTTTTTAGCTTCTACTGCCGACATTTCCTCTGCTTGTACAACTAAAGATTTAATAATTTGCCGATTAACCAAATCCTCCACTGCTTTTATTTCCCGTGCAGATAAGCCACTAAAATGAGTAAAATCAAAGCGAAGCCGTGTATCCTCAACTAAGGAACCAGCTTGTTGAATATGTGACCCTAAAACTGTTTTTAAAGCCTGATGTAAAAGATGAGTAGCTGTGTGATTACCAGCAGTTTTTTTACGTAAAAAGGTATTTACTTTTAAGTTCACCTTTTCACCCACCCTAATTTTACCCGAAACAATTCCTTGCTGGACAATTTGTCCAGAGGGAATTTTAAAAGTATCAATAACCTCTATTTTACCATTTAAACCAATGATTTCACCACGATCACCGACTTGTCCCCCACCTTGAGCATAAAAAGGAGTGTGATCCACAATTAAATAAACCTGTTCATTATTTTCGGCCTGCGAAATTAAATGTTCCCCTTTAATCAAAGCTTTTATTTCGCCCTCTATTTCTAAATGAGTGTAACCTACAAATTCGGAAAGCGGCAAATCACCCAGCAAATTTTGAATAACTAAAGCTAAATCATGTCCTCCGTTTATTTGCCGTGCTGCTCTAGCACGGGTCCTTTGCTCCTCCATAGCCTGATTAAAACCAACCTCATCTACCAGCAAACCTTTTTCCGCGGCAATATCCTTAGTTAAATCTAAAGGGAAGCCATAAGTATCATAAAGACGAAAAGCTTCACTACCAGGTATAATTTTTTGCTGATTTTTTTGTAAACGAAAAATAATTTCTTCTGCCAAATGCAGCCCTTCATGTAAAGTAATTTGGAAACGCTCTTCTTCATGTCGAATTACTTGTACAAGGTACTCTTCTTTAGCTTTTAATTCCGGGAAAGCCTCAGACATTAAAGCAACCACTTCACCTACCAGTTTATATAAAAAAGCACCTTTAATTTTTAAAACCTGACCAAAACGAACCGCTCTTCTTAAAATTCTTCTTAAGACATAACCATGTCCTTCATTGCTAGGAACAACACCATCAGTAATTAAAAAAACGCAAGAGCGAATATGATCAGCGATTACACGCTGAGCAAATTCAGTTTGCTCAGTTTTTTCCTTAATACCTGCCAGCAATTCCACAGCATCAAGTAAGGGTTTTAATAAATCTGTTTCATAATTACTTTCCACATTTTGCACTACCGCTGTGATTCTTTCCAAGCCCATTCCAGTATCAATACTAGGATGCGGCAGGGGGGTTAATTCTCCCCGCTGATCACGATTATATTGCATAAATACCAAATTCCAAATTTCTAAAAAACGATCACAGTCACATTTTCCAATAGCACAGTCTGGTCCACAAGCATATTGAGAACCGCGATCAATCAAAACCTCACTACAGGGTCCACAGGGACCGGTATCCCCCATTGACCAAAAATTATCAGCATCCCCCAACCTTATTATTCGCTCAGGTGGTAAATTAGTTAGTTCTCGCCATAAATTAAAAGCCTCGTCATCAGCATAATAAACGGTGGCATAAAGTTGTTCAGAAGGTAAACCTAAACATTCAGTTAAAAATTCCCATGCATACATAATAGCTTCTGGTTTAAAATAATCGCCAAAAGAAAAATTACCCAACATTTCAAAAAAAGTAAGATGACGGGCTGTTCTTCCCACAGTTTCAAGATCATTATGTTTACCGCCCGCCCGTACACATTTTTGAGAACTTACCGCTCTTTGATAAGGCCGTTTTTCTAAACCTAAAAAAACATTCTTAAATTGATTCATTCCCGCATTAGTAAATAATAATGTGGGATCATCTTCTGGTACTAAAGAAGAACTAGCCACACGAGTATGTCCTCTGCTTTCAAAAAAAACTAAAAATTTTTCACGAATTTCATGACCACTTAACAACCTAAATAACCTCCCTATGATCCCCACTCAAATTTTAAGAAAGTTTGCGATTTAATTATACTTAACCTCCTGATCACTGTCAATATTAGGTACCCACCTGTTCAATGGTTCCACCCCCCAGGACAGTTTCCCCTTGATAATAAACTACAGACTGCCCCGGAGTAATAGCCCACTGCGGCTCCTCAAAAACCACTTTCCAAAGATCATCACTTTCCGGAAATAAAGTTGCACGGGCAAGCTTAGCACCCAATCTAGTGCGAGCCTCAATATTTAAAGGAACCTTTAAATTAGTAAAAGCAATCAAATTATTTTCCGCTGCCCATAATGTAGTTTGAAAAAGTTCCTTTTGGGTTCCCACAATTAACGTGTTTTCCGCTGCATTCAAGGCACGTACATAGACAGGATAACCCAAATTTAAACCCAAACCCTTGCGTTGACCGATAGTATAAAAAGGCAGACCTTGATGTTCACCCACAACTTTTCCTTGAGCATTGAGAACTTTTCCAGGCCGAAAACACTCTTTACCCAAAGCTTGTCTTAGAAACTCCCTATAATCTCGATTAGTAATAAAACAAATATCCTGACTCTCTGGCTGAACACTACCAGATAAATTATAAAGTTCGGCCTTTTTTTGCACCTCACTTTTAGTTAAATTCCCTAGAGGAAATAAAGTATGGGCTAACTGTTTTTGTGCAAGATTATATAAAAAATAGGCTTGATCTTTTTCCTTATCACGAGCCTTAAATAATAAATATCTACCTTTTTCCGGAGAATATGACGAACGTGCATAATGACCAGTAGCCAAATAGTCCGCACCTAAAGCCAAAGCCTCTTTTAAAAGGGCCCCAAACTTAAATTCACGATTACAAACTACACACGGATTCGGTGTTCTACCTTTTAAATATTCCGCTACAAAATATTGAATGACCTTCTCCGCGAATTCTTTACGCCAATCAAGACTATAACAGGGGATCCCCAATTTTGCGGTAACTGATTCTATTTTTTCATTTTTTTCTCCACTAAGCAGCATAGTCAAACCAAATACTTGATAACCCTTTTCTAGAAGAAGAGCCGCGGTAACTGAGCTGTCCACACCACCACTCATTGCCACGGCCACTTTTTTGTTTTTCATTTAGTCACCTACTTATTGCTCTACTCCCTTACCAGAAGGACGATAATATTGAACACCTTTTAATTCCTCCGGTAAATATTCCTGCTGAAGAGCAGCATGAGGATCATCCGGAGGATATAAATATCCTTTACCATGTTCTAGTTCCGCGGCTCCTTGATAACTAGTATCACGTAAATGGATTGGTACCTGACCATATTTCCCCTCACGTACATCCTTTAAAGCCTCTTTAATAGCCAAAACCGAATTACTTTTAGGTGCTCGAGCCAAATAAAGGGCAGCCTCAGCCAAAAGCAATTCCCCCTCTGGTAAGCCTACCCTTTCTACACCTCGGGCAGCGGCCTCTGCTACAACCAAAGCCAATGGATCAGCCAAACCTACATCCTCAGCAGCATGAACTACAATCCGTCGGGCAATAAAAAGTGGATCCTCCCCAGCCGCCAACATCCGGGCCAAATAATGTAAAGTGGCATCTGGGTCAGAACCCCGCATGCTTTTTATAAAAGCAGAAATTACATCATAATGCTGATCTCCAGTACGATCATAAATAATGGCCCTTTCCTGAATTGATTCTTCAGCCACAGACAAGCTTATATCCCTAATACCTTGAGCATTAGGCACTGTAGATAAAACAGCCAATTCCAAAGCATTTAGGGCTTGACGAGCATCTCCACGAGCGGTTTGAGCAAAATGCTCCAAGGCTTGTTCTTTAATTTGCACACAGTAATTACCCAAACCATTTTCGGCATCTTTTAAAGCACGCTTCAAAAGAACCATAATTTCCCCAGTGGTTAAAGGTTCTAATCTAAAAAGTCGGGAACGAGACAGCAAAGCCGAAATTACACTAAAATAAGGATTTTCGGTGGTAGCTCCAATTAGAACCAATTTTCCTTCTTCCACCGCGGGCAAGAGAGCATCTTGTTGTACCTTATTAAAGCGGTGTATTTCATCAATAAACAAGATAGTACTCTGCTGATAAAACTTTAGTTGCTCCTCAGCTTCTTGAATTACTTTACGCAAATCATTTACCCCGGAAATAACCGCGTTTAATCTCACAAAATTCGCTTTGGTTGTTCGAGCAATCACATAAGCCAACGTCGTTTTCCCGGTTCCCGGTGGACCATAAAATATAAGCGAACCTAATTGATCAGCCTCAATTGATCTCCTTAATAATTTACCTGCACCTATTAAATGCTCTTGCCCCACTACTTCAGCCAAAGAATGAGGCCGCATTCTGGTAGCTAAAGGAGCCCTTCCTTTACGAACCACTTCACCAACATTGGAGAACAAATCCATCCCTCGATCACCCTTTTTCTTTCCACAACAGATTTATAAAGCGGCATCAAGTGCCTTAGCAATTTTCGCTTTAGGAATAAAACCTACCAAACGATTAATTTCCTTCCCATCTTGAAATAAAATTAAAGTAGGTATACTCATGATACCATAATCACCCGCTGTCCTATTATTCTCATCCACATTTAACTTACCTACTTTAACCCGACCGCGATATGAACTGCCTAATTCTTCAATAATCGGTTCCATCATCTTACAGGGACCACACCATGGAGCCCAAAAATCAACCAAAACTAATCCTTTAGCATCCATCACTTCATTTTTGAAAGTATCATCAGTAAGTTGCACAAAATTAGCCACGTTTTTCCCTCCCTATAATTTTTTATAGTGACTTAAAAGATCATTTACTATTTTAGCCGCCGCAAACAAACCAGCTACCGCAGGTACAAAAGAAATCGACCCTACTTGAGAAGTGGATTTTAATGGTTTCTCCTCAGAATAGATGACATTAAAATCTAAACTTTCCCCGCTTTTTCTTAATTCCCGCCGCATAATTCTTGCTAGGGGACAAGTTTTAGTTTGACCTAATTTCCCTATTTTTATTTGAGTAGGATCTAAACGATTACCCATCCCCAAAACAGAAATAATAGGTAGATTCTTTTTACCCGTACTCTTTTTAATGGCGACTTTTCCACTTACCTGATCAATAGCATCTAAAATATAATCAGGGGTTCCTTGGAAAAACTTTCCCACATTATTCTCTGTCACCTTTAGTTTATGTACCACTACTTGAGCTTGGGAATTAATTTCACTAATTCTTTCTCTTAAAAGCTCTACTTTGAATTTACCAATTGTCGAAATTAAGGCAGGTAGCTGTCTATTTAAATTAGTAAGCTCAATCTTGTCTGGATCTACCAAAATAAATTTTCCTACACCAGTCCTTGCTAAAGCCTCCACCGCATAAGAGCCTACTCCCCCTACACCAAAAATGAGCACCTGACTTTCTTGTAATCTTCTTAAACCAGTTTCACCAATTAATAATTGTGTACGAGCAAATTGTGGCAGCATAAATTTTCCACCCATTTAAAGATTAATCATTATCAGTCGTAAATGCAACCATATTTTCATTTTCCAATAAAAATTCTAGTTCCTCAGGTGGTAAAGGTTTACTAAAAAGAAAACCTTGAATATAAGCACATTTGTTTTGACGGAAAAAAACAAATTGTGCTTTAGTTTCCACCCCTTCAGCTACAACCTCATAATCTAAAGAAGAAGCTAAAGAAATAATCGAGGCGGCAATCGCCGAATTTTTTAAGTTTATTGGGATCTCTTTCACTAATTGATAATCAACTTTTAATAAATTAATCGGTAAAGTACTTAAATAACTTAATGAAGAATAACCTGTTCCAAAATCATCCAAAGCTACTCTTACACCTATTTTTCTAAGCTCATTTAAAATACCGATATTCCTTCCGGAATCATTCATAGCAATCGTTTCTGTTATTTCCAATTCCAAACAATCAGGTTTAAACTGTGTTTTTTCCAATACCTGCAAAATATCCTCCAAAAAATGATCATCACGCAATTGTTGTTCAGAAATATTAACAGCTAATTTTAAAGAGGGCTGATATTTTTCCTGCCAGTGCTTAATTTGCTCACAAGCGGTTTGTAACACCCATTTACCAATAGGGATAATTGTCCCCGTTTCTTCGGCAATTTGAATAAAACGATGAGGATATAATAAACCTTCTTGGGGATGATTCCAACGCAAAAGGGCCTCCACAGTAACTATTTTACCACTTTTCACCTCAATCATCGGTTGATAATGTAATTCGAAGACATCAAAAGCATTTTCATCAACAACCTGCCGCATTTTATTGGCAATATGTACCCTTTCCGTAATAACCTTGTCCATTTCAAGATTAAAAAACTGGTAGGCATTTTTACCTACTTCTTTTATTTTATTAACAGCAATATCAGCATAAGAAATTAAACTTTTGGCATTATCACCATGTGTAGGATACATACTAATTCCAATACTAATAGTTAAATATAATTCTCGACCATGAATTGTAAATTTCTCATGAAAACACTGCATTAATTTAAAAGCCAAATCAATTACTTCCTGCTTATCAGCTATATCTGGTTTAAAAACCAAAAATTCATCCCCAGCCGAACGAGCAAACACAATATTATCGCCACGAAACCCATTTCTCAATCTTTGACTAACCTGAACCAACAATTTATCTCCGGCCAAATGACCTAAGGTATCATTAATATACTTAAATTTATCCAAATCCAAAAGATAAACCGCCAATTTACTATTGGTTTGCTTAGTTTTCTCCAATTCCGAGCGTAATAATTCTTCGAATTTTAAACGATTGGGTAAACCAGTCAACATATCATGATAAGCCTGATATTCAATGATTTTTTCCGAATAACGAATCTTTTCTTTTAATAAACCAGTTAAATAACTGAGCAATAAAAAAGTCATAATTTGTAATAGATCACATCTTAAATATTCATACTGACCAGCATTCATATTAAGTATACTAATCCCACTAAATAAAATCGCTACACAAAAACCGGCTTTTTTCCCATACCAAAAACTACTTAAAATAATGGGCAAACAAAAAAGAATACTATATAAAAAATATTCTTGCTGGTACAAATAGTAATAAAGAAATAAACCCACACAAAAAAAGATTAAAAGTCCAACTAGTAAAGCCTGAAAAAACCGCTTATAATTAAAAACATAACGCTTTCCCTTTAATTCAAAACTCCAAGACAAGTCCATTCCTCCCTTACCGAATAAAAAAAGTAAGAATATTATTCAAATACTTTCTTCAACATTGATTACCTTTTTTCCTGCTAATGTCTGGGATATTTTACACAAAAAAATGCTTTCTTTTATTCAATAGACATAAAAGAAAGCATTCAGACAATTCCCTCTATAATCTAACCCCACCATGCCGTGATGCCGTCGTTTTGAACCTGCGCTCGGCAGGTGGGTGCCCTCCCAATTGCTTTTTGTG
>DUTS01000089.1 GCA_012841935.1 Clostridia bacterium | reverse complement strand
CCCACAGCTTTAATCTCATTTATAGAAGTTAAAACACCATCTTCTGGATCAGTAATAGTTTGGAGAACAAGGGACATTGCCTCTTCGTGATTTACTATTTTGTTTTCAATAACCTTTTTCCGTGTACCAACATAATGAATCAGTGCCGAACCAGCAATACCAATTCTTTCAACTATACCTTTGGTCATAACCTGTTCGCTGTCCATGTCAAACAATTTGTATTTAAGAGAAGAACTTCCGCTATTTATTACCAAAATTTTCAAAGCATTTCCCCCTATTCACCTAATTTGGCTTGAATCTTATCCTATTTCCAGGGAAATAGCAATAGTTAATTTTTTAATCTTCATTTTTTATCACTCTAGCTAAAGCTACAAAATTATCTTTTTTATCCATACGCATAACGATTACACCCTGTGTAGCACGTCCCATTACAGAAATTTCGGCGGCGGAAATTCTAATCATAATTCCTTCTTGAGTAATTAACATAATTTCATCTGCTTCATCAACAATTCTGACACCTACTAAAGAACCTGACTTAGCTGTTAAGCGAATCCCAATAACACCCTTACCTGCTCGGTGCTGAGTACGAAATTCGCTAAGCGGAGTTCGTTTTCCAAACCCTTTTTCGGTAACCATTAATAATGTAGCCTCTTCACGACAAATATCCATACCTACAACATAATCATCTTTTTCCAAATCTATTCCTTTAACCCCGCGAGAGGTTCTCCCAGTAACCCGAATATCTTTTTCAGAAAAACGGATTGATTTACCAAGACGAGTAGCTAAAATAAGGTCATCAGTACCACTAGTTAACTTTACAGCAATTAATTCATCATTTTCATCTAAAGTAAGGGCGATAATTCCATCACTGCGGTTAGTATCATAAGCTAACAAACTAGTTTTTTTAACAATCCCTTTTTGAGTTGTAGTCAAAAGATATTGATCATCTGTAAATTCCCGAACTGGAATTACGGCAGTTATTTTTTCATCACCAGTGATAGATAAAAGATTAACAATGGCCGTACCCCTTGCTTGTCGTCCCGATTCCGGTATTTCATAAACTTTTTTACGGTATACTTTACCTTTGTTTGTAAAAAAAAGTAAATTTTGGTGAGTAGTAGTAATAAAAAGATGTTCTACAAAATCTTCATCTTTTGTAGTAATGGCCATTACACCGCGACCACCGCGCCGCTGTTTACGATAAACGTTAATTAACTGTCTTTTAATATAACCACCATGAGTAATAGTAATAACTACATCTTCATCAGCAATTAAATCTTCCATTTCCAAGGAACCTTCCACTAAGCTAATTTGTGAACGTCTCTCATCAGCATATTTTTCCTTAACTTCTATTAATTCTTCTTTAATAATTTTAAGAACTAATTTTTCATCAGCCAAAACACTTCTCAAATAAGCTATTCTTTTAATTAATTCTTCATATTCTTCTATTAATTTTTCCCTTTCCAAACCTGATAATTTACCTAAACGCATGTCTACTATAGCTTGTGCTTGTTTCTCAGAGAGGGAAAAACGAGCCATTAAATTTTCCTTAGCTGTATTCACACTGGGAGATTGACGAATAATACGAATTACTTCATCAATATGATCTAAAGCAATTTTTAAACCTTCTACAATATGCAGTCTGGCTTCAGCACGCTCTAATTCATAACGAGTACGGCGTACGACCACGTCTTTTTGATGTTCTAAATAATAATAAAGCATTTCTTTTAGATTTAAGACTTTAGGAACACCATCTACCAAAGCTAACATAATTACTCCAAAATTATTCATCAATTGAGTCCGTTTATATAATTGATTTAAAATTACTTGGGGATTAACATCTCTTCTTAATTCAATCACTATTCTCATGCCAGTACGATCTGATTCATCCCGCAGAGCAGTAATACCATCTATTCTTTTTTCTTTAACCAAATCAGCTATATTAGCTATTAAACGTGCCTTATTTACTTGATAAGGTAATTCAGTAATTAAGATCCGCATTTTACCATTTTGCATTTTTTCAATACGAGAAACAGCTTTAATTCTAATTGAGCCCCGTCCAGTTTCATATGCTTTTTTTATTCCTGATTTACCCACAATAATGCCGCCTGTAGGAAAATCAGGTCCTTTAATAATTTTCATTAATTCTTTAATGCTGATTTCTGGATTATTAATTAAAGCAATCACTCCATCAATTACTTCACCCAAATTATGAGGCGGAATATTAGTAGCCATTCCCACCGCAATTCCTGCCGAACCATTAATTAACAATGTGGGAATCCGGGAAGGTAAAACTGTTGGTTCTTCCATTGATTCATCATAATTAGGTATAAAATCAACAGTATTTTTTTCAATATCTTTTAATAGTTCGGCGGCAATTTTAGACATGCGTACTTCAGTATAACGCATGGCCGCAGGTGCATCACCATCAATTGAACCAAAATTGCCCTGACCTTCAATTAACATATAGCGTGTTGAAAACTCTTGTGCCAAACGAACCATGGCATAATAAACAGCTGTATCACCATGTGGATGATAACGACCTAAAACATCCCCCACGACCCGAGCGGATTTTTTAAAGGGTTTATCAGCTGTCATGCCTGATTCATGCATAGCATAAAGAATACGTCGATGTACTGGTTTTAAACCATCACGTACATCTGGCAAGGCTCGTCCCACGATTACACTCATCGCATAATCTATATAGGATTTTTGCATTTCTTCTTCTAATTCAATCGGTATAATTTTACCTGCTTGATATGTTTCCATTTAACTTTACACCCCGTTTTAAATATCCAAATTACGAACCTGTTTAGCATGTGTATGAATAAATTCACGCCGTGGTTCGACTTTTTCTCCCATTAAAATTGTGAAAATTTCATCTGCCAACATGGCATCTTCTACATTTACTTGTAAAATAGTTCTTTTTTCCGGATTCATGGTTGTTTCCCATAATTGTTCTGGATTCATTTCCCCTAAACCCTTATATCTTTGTACATTATATCTACCTTGGGTTAACTCTTTAGTGGTTTCAGCCAATTCTTCATCTGAATATAAATAAATTTCTTTTTTACCAGCAGTTACTTTATATAAAGGTGGTTGAGCAATATAAACATAACCGGCTTTCACTAAAGGCCGCATATAACGATAAAAAAAGGTAAGTAATAAAGTACGAATATGAGCTCCATCCACATCAGCATCTGTCATAATTACTATTTTATGATAGCGGGCTTTACTTATATCAAATTCTTCACCAATACCAGCACCAATGGCTGTAGTCATAGCTCTAATTTCCGCATTACCTAAAATTTTATCTAAACGTGCCTTTTCCACATTAATAATTTTACCCCGTAAAGGTAAAATTGCTTGAAAACGCCGATCTCTTCCACTTTTTGCCGAACCACCTGCAGAATCACCTTCCACCAAGTATAATTCTGACATTTGCGGATCATTAACTGAGCAATCCCATAATTTCCCCGGTAAAGTAGCTGCCTCTAAAGCATTTTTTTGACGAGTTAATTCTCTAGCTTTACGAGCAGCTTCCCGGGCTCGTGCTGCTTGAATACTTTTTTCTACAATTTTTTTTGAAACAGTAGGATTCTCTTCCAAAAAAAATGTTAAACCTTCATTAACTACTGTTTCAGTTAAACCTCTTAATTCACTATTACCTAATTTAGTTTTAGTTTGACCTTCAAATTGAGGTTCTTTTACTTTTACGGAAATAACAGCCATTAAGCCTTCCCGGACATCTTCTCCAGAAAGATTTTCATCATTTTCACGCAGTAAATTTTTCTTACGAGCATAATCATTAATACAGCGTGTTAAAGCAGATTTAAAACCTACCTCATGAGTACCACCTTCTGTAGTATGAATATTATTAGCATAAGAATAAAGATTTTCATTGTAAGAATCATTATATTGTAAAGCAATTTCAAAATAGGTGCCTTCTTTTTCTGCAGCCAAGTAAATAGGTTTAGCATGTAATACTTCTTTGTTTTTATTTAAATATTTAATAAAATCAACAATACCGCCTTGATGATAAAAGGTTTCTTTTTGTCCAGTTCGTAAATCAACTAATTCAATTTTTAAACCTTTATTTAAAAAAGACAATTCCCGCAAACGATGACTTAAAATATTAAAACTAAAATCAATTTCCGGAAAAACTTCTTTATCAGGACAAAAAGTGATTTTTGTACCACTTTTTTTACTTGTCCCTTTAATTTGCAAATCTGTAACTGGTTTACCTCTTTCATAGCGTTGATAATAGATTTTGTTTTCACGATTTATTTCTACTTCCAACCATGCGGAAAGTGCATTAACTACCGCAGCACCAACCCCATGTAGTCCACCTGAAACCTTATATCCCTCACCACCAAACTTACCCCCAGCATGTAAAACTGTTAAAACTGCTTCCACGGCAGGACGATTAGTTTCAGGATGAATTTCTACCGGAATACCCCGTCCATTGTCAATAACCGAAACTAAATTATCGGCATGAATAGTAACTTGTATGTGGTCACAATAACCAGCCATTGATTCATCAATACTATTATCAATTATTTCGTAAACCAAATGATGTAAACCGCGCGGACCCGTACTACCAATATACATTCCAGGTCTTAATCTTACTGCCTCTAAATCTTTTAAAATCTGTATTTGGGCAGCACTATATTTTTCATTGTTTTTTACCAAGCTAGCCACTCCTTCAAATACGCTGTAAAGCTCTTTTTTGTAAAGTAATTGTAGAAATAGGTGATAGAAAAACTTTATCAGTAGTAATGATAAAACTTTTTACATTCTTCTCTTCCCCTATTTTCTCCAGTTTTTGCCCATTACTGACTAATTCGAGAAATTGACTGCTATCCCTGCTTTTGTTTACTAAATCGTAATTAAAAAAACCAATTAAATCTTGATTAAAGACTACTTTATTTTCTCCCAAATGCAAAAACATTTTTCCCCTCCCTTTTACCAGCATTTCCTATTCTATCATTTTTTCCTTTAAAACTCCATTCTGCACATAAAAACTACCTAATGTGGAGGTATTCCGAAATAAGGAACTCCCCTGAACAGTGGTAGTAAGAAAACATTGTATCGGTTTTTCTTGAATTATGTTTAAAAGATAAAGACGGCGCTGGGTATCGAGTTCAGAAAGCACATCATCTAATAATAAAAGTGGATATTCACCTGATTCACTTTTAAAAAATTCTAATTCAGCTAATTTAATAGCCAAGACAGCAGTCCTTTGCTGTCCTTGAGAACCATATATTTTTAAATTTTGACCATTGAGAGTCAACAAAAAATCATCCCGCTGTGGACCCCACAGTGTTATACCTCGTCGATATTCTCTTTCTTTAACTTCTTGAGCTGTAGATTCAATTATGGAAACTAAATCTACTCCTTTTTTAATTTCTTGAGTACGATTAAAAAGATATTTTAATTCTAGGTTTTCTCTTCCCCCAGTTAATTTTCGCTGCATTAATCTAGTTAAGGGATTTAATTTTTCCAAAACAGCCAGCCTTTTATTAATAATTTGAGCAGCTGTAGTTTTTAATTGTTCATCCCAAACTTCTATTTGAGAATATCCTTTACCTGTTATCTTTATTTTTTTTAACAAATGATTACGCTGTTTAAGTAGCTGTCTATGTTTTTGCAGTAGTAAATAATAACCTGGGCTAACTTGTGATAAATCATCATCTAATAATTTACGCCTAAGAGCCGGTGTTCCCTGTACAATATTTAAATTTTCTGGTGCAAAAAGTACGGCTGTTAAATTTCCAAAGAAATCACTCAAACGTTCAATTTTCAAGCTGTTAACTTTAATTTCCTTACGAGTAATCGCTTCAGTTTGCTCAACTAAAACAGCCAAATTAACCAGACCATGCCTATTTTCCACTTCACCTTTAATTAAAAAAAATTGTTGTCCCCATTTAATTAAAGGATCCTCTCGAAATGAACGATAGGCTCTACCTAAAGCCAAATAATAAATAGCCTCTAAAAGATTAGTTTTTCCTTGGGCATTGGCTCCCTGTAAAAGATTAATTTTTTGCGGAAAATTTACTTCTAAATGTTCATAGTTGCGATAATTTGTCAAAGTAATTTTTTTTAAATACAAGAATTTTTCTCTCCTTGTTAGGATCGTACTGGTAAAATTAAATATAAAAAATCATCGGCTTTTAAAGGTCTAACAATACCAGGACTTAAAGAACCAGTAAATTCAATAGTTAAAAAGTCATCTTCCAATACTTTAAAAACATCTAAAAGGTAACGATAGTTAAAATTAATTTCTACCGGATCACCTTCATTTTCGATGCATAATTGTTCATAACCTTGTCCTAACTCTGATTGTGAAAAAATAGTTAGCTGTTGATCACTAATTTTAATTTGCACTGTATTAGTTTCACTATCTAAGGAAAAAAGTGAAATTCTTTCTACAGCAGCAGCTAACAAATCAGTAGGTGCTTTAATTTTAGAATTATATTCATTGGGGATAACCTGACGATAATTGGGAAATTGTCCTTCTAATAAACGGCAGACTATTAATAAGTTACCAACCAAAAAGGAAGCCAAATTATCGGATATATTAAGATAGCAAATCTCGGCATCATCATGTAGCAGACGGCCTAGTTCTGATAAAATTTTGGAAGGTATGATAAAACTTAATGGTTTTGAAGTGCCTTTATCTAAGGTACCCCGTTTTAAAGCCATCCTGCGTGTATCAGTACTAATCATAGTTATTTCTTGAGCTTCAACTTCACATAAAACACCAGTAAATAAAGGTCTTCTTTCATCAGTACTGCAAGCAAAAACAATTTGTTTAATCATTTCTTTTAATTCACTAGTTTTAATTTCTAATTTATTTTCCACTTCTAAATCTGGAAGTTCAGGAAAATCATCAGCGGAAAAGGTTTTTAATTTAAGTTGTGATTGTTCATAGGAAATTAATAATTCTTGTTCATTAACCATTTCCAAGGTAATTAAAGAATCAGGTAATTTACGAACTATTTCCGTGAAATAGCGAGCGGGAACCAGAATTACCCCTTCGGAAATTATTTCTACAGGTACATTACATTGAATACCAATTTCTAAATCAGTGGCTGAAAAATAAAGACGTTCGTTTTTAGCTTCGAGTTTAATACAAGTTAAGAGTGCTAAAGTACTTTTGGTATTAACTGCTCTTTGTACAGCTGTAACTCCATAAAGAAGATTTTCTTTTGTAGCTATAAACTTCATTATTTTTACCTCCTCAATAATTATTAATAAATTTTAGTAGTAATAATAATAGGGGGTGTGGAAATGTGGAAAACTGTTTAAAGTGATGGATTAATCGTTTATTTTGTACTTAATAAAATGTGGACAAGTGTGTTAGTTTGTCCACATCATGCAGTAAAAAAAAGCAATATCATAATTATACACAGTTTATCCCAAGAATAATACACAATTAACCTTTTTTGATGGTTTGAATTAAATTGTAAATCGTAGTTTCAAAAGGAGGATTCTTTTTTATTTCGTTGGCAATTCTTTCATGTGCATGAATAACCGTGGTATGATCACGTCCACCAAATTCTTCCCCTATTTTTGGTAGTGATAAATCTGTTAGTTCACGACATAAATACATGGCAATTTGCCGTGGAAAAGCAATATCTCTAGTTCTGCGTCGTGATTTAAAAGCATTTAAATCTAAATGATAATGTTCAGCCACAATATTTTTTATTAAATCTGGAGTAATAATTTTAGTTTTTTGTTCACCAATAATGTTTTTGAGAGCTTCAATACATAAATCAATAGTAATATCACGATTACTTAAAGAAGAATAAGCGATTACTCTAATTAAGGCTCCCTCTAATTCTCGAATATTAGATTGAATACGGTTGGCTATGTAGAAAATAACATCATCAGGTATGGTTATATTTTCTATTTCGGATTTTTTTCTCAAAATAGCAATTCGAGTTTCCAAATCTGGTGGCTGAATATCAGTAATCAATCCCCATTCAAAACGTGAACGTAAACGGTCTTCTAATGTAGGTATTTCACGCGGAGGGCGATCACTGGAAATTACAATTTGTTTATTGGCTTCGTGTAAAGTATTAAAAGTATGGAAAAATTCTTCTTGAGTACGTTCTTTTTTGGCTAAAAATTGAATATCGTCAATTAATAGTAAATCTATATTACGGTATTTTTGACGAAAATCAATTGTCGTATTATTTTGAATGGAATTAATCAGTTCATTGGTAAATTTTTCTGATGTGACATAAAGTACCCGGTAGTGCTGATGATGTTGAGCAACATAATTACCAATAGCATGCATTAAATGAGTTTTACCTAAACCAACACCACCATAAATAAACAAGGGATTATAAGCTTTAGCGACAGATTCGGCAACTGCAAGAGAAGCAGCATGAGCAAAGCGGTTGCTATTACCGACTACAAAGGTTTCAAAGATATATTTAGGATTAAGAGTATTTAAATATAAGTTGTGGGAATCGTTGGAATTGTCTGGAGAATTTTTTGCCATTGTAAAATCATTTGAAGTTTGCTGATATATTTCGTTTTCCGCTTGCACAAAATTAAGAGTGACATTTTGATTTAAAATACTTTCCGCTTTTTCTTGAATTAAAGGATAATAATTTTCATCTAGCCAGTCTTTGGCAAAATGATTGGGAACTACTACAGTCAGGACATTATTTTCTATAGAGGTTAAATAGGTAGCTTTTAGCCAGGTTTCAAAACTGGGTTTAGGTAAATGTTCCCGTAATTGAGTAAGAATTTTTTGCCAGGTGGTGTTTAAAAAATTTTTGGTCATGTAAATAAAACCTCCCAGGGAAGATTGATCTTTAATCACAGATTGTCCACAAGCTTATCCACAATTTGTGGATAAGTAGGGTGGAAAAATTCTTAAGCACTAAATATGTTATCAAAATCTCAGGAAGTTATCAACAGAAAAAAATTATCCACAGGAGGAAAATGGTTATTTAATTTTTTAATTAAACCCTATTCTTGACAACAATCTATCCCTCCTTTATAATTTAGAACACGTGAAAAAATTTTTAGGGGAATCAAAATAAGGGGGGGACTGTTTTGAAACGAACTTTTCAACCGAAAAACCGGAAACATAAAAGGAAACATGGTTTTTTAAATAGAATGAAAACACGTGGTGGAAGAGCGATTATCAAGCGCAGAAGAGCGAAAGGGAGAAAAAAAGTATCTGCATAAGGCCGCTTATAGTGGCCTTATCATTGTATTTGGGAGGATCTTTTGTTACCAAAAGAATATCGTTTGCAAAAAAATGTTCAATTTAGGAAAATCTATCAACAAGGTCGTTCTTTAGCCAGCCCCCTTTTAGTACTTTATTTTTTAAGAACAAAAGGCGAATTTAAACCACGTATCGGTTTTTCTATATCCCGGCGTTTAGGTTCAGCTGTAGAACGTAATCGTCTTAAAAGACGTTTGCGGGCTGCTATAAAGGAATATTTGGAATTACTGCCTTCTGGTGTAGAAATAATTTTTATTGCCCGAGCACCTTTAAAAAATAGTTCATTTGCGGTAATAAAAAAGAATATGCTTTATTTATTAAGGAAGGCCGCTTTAATTACTTTTGGAAAGTAGTGTAAAAATGCGTAAAATGTTTATCTTTTTCTTGAAAATTTATCAAAAATATTTATCACCCCTAAAAGGACCCACTTGTCGTTTTTATCCTTCTTGTTCACAATATACATTAGAAGCTATAGAAGCATATGGCGTGCTTAAAGGTTGTTTTTTAGGGGGTAAAAGAATTCTTAAATGTCATCCTTGGCATGTAGGTGGTTATGATCCAGTCAGTTCAAAAAGGAGGTGAACCTGTTACAATTATTAGAAAGGTAACAGGATAAATGTGTGGGAAACACTAGTAAATGGTGTAATTAAATTAATTGAAGTATTATATATGTTAACTGTAAAAATAGGTATACCTAGTTATGCTTTAGTAATTTTAATTTTAACTATTTTAATTAGAGTTGCTTTGTATCCTTTAAATGATAAGCAGTTGACCGCGACTAAAAAAATGCAGGAAATTCAACCTGAAATCGTTAAGTTACAGAAAAAATATAAAAATAATCCCCAGAAGTTAAATATGGAAATGATGAAAATTTATCAAAAACATCAAGTCAGTCCTTTGGGGGGATGTCTGCCTTTATTAGTTCAGATGCCGATTATTATTGCCTTATTTCAGGCTTTACGTAAATTTCAATATACAGATGTGGGGGCTACTTTTTTTTGGGTGCCGCATTTAAAAAATCCGGATCCTTTTTTTATTTTACCTGTTTTCGTGGCTTTGGCTACTTATTTTCAATCAAAGGTATCAATGGGCGGGAGTGCTGTTAAAAAAGATGCACAAACCGAGCGAACTCAAAAAACAATGTTATATGCTATGCCTATTTTTATTGGTTGGATGAGTACTAAATTCCCCGCTGGTCTTTGTTTATATTGGATATTTTATGGTCTGACTGGGATGATTCAACAGATTTTTGTTAATCGACGTCCGGAATTCCGTAACGGAGGAGTGGGAAAAGTAAATGAATAGTATAGAAATTGTAGCTGGTACTGTGGAAGAGGCTGTGGAGATGGCCTTGGAGAAACTTAAGTTAACTCGGGAGGAAGTAGAAATAGAAATTTTAGAAGCACCTAGTAAAGGGTTTTTGGGAATCTTGGGACAGAAAAAAGCCAAGGTTAGAGTTACTTCTTTATTAGATCCGCTCAGTAAGCTTAAGGAGTTTTTAGAAAAGGTTGTTTGTTTAATGGGATTAGATGTAAAAATGGAAATGATAACAACTGATCCGGAATATGTAAAATTTAATTTTGTCGGGAAAAAATTGGGTGTTTTGATAGGTCGGCGGGGAGATACTTTAGATGCTTTACAATATTTAGCTAATTTAGTAGTCAATAAATATAATTATCAATTAGGAAATACAGGGGAACGAATTAAAATAATTTTAGATGCGGAAAATTATCGGCGGCGGCGAGAAGAGGCTTTAATTAGATTAGCGGAGCGTATGGCTGATAGAGTGCATCAAACCGGACGAAAAGTAGTATTTGAACCAATGAATCCTCAAGAAAGACGGATTATTCATACAGCTCTGCAGGATGATGAGGGAATACGTACAGTTAGTGAAGGTTTGGATCCTTTTCGCCGTGTAATTATTAAAAAAAATTAAGCTGAGCATGATAATAGATATTAAGAAAAGTTAGCCGAGAATTTGCCGCTAACTTTTCTTTTATGAATGAGGTGAGTTAAATGGTCGCGGAAACTATTGCCGCCATTGCTACTGCTTACGGGGCGGCAGGTATTGGAATTGTACGTATTTCTGGTGAAGAAGCCGCCGAAATTGCTGAACGTGTTTTTAAAAGTAAAAGTGGTAAAAAAATAAAAGATTTACCTACTTATCAGGCTGTTTATGGTCATATTTTTGATGAGGCTAATAATTTAATTGATGAAGCCATAGCTTTAGTTATGTGGGCACCACATAGCTTTACTGGTGAAAATGTGGTTGAACTTCAATGTCATGGTGGTGCCATTATTTTAAAAAAAATATTGGAACTTGTTTTGAGAGCAGGGGCACGTTTAGCTAAACCTGGGGAGTTTAGTCAAAGGGCCTTTTTAAATGGTCGTTTAGATTTATCTCAAGCAGAAGCAATTTTGGAATTGATTAATGCTAAAACGGAACTAGCTGCAAATGTGGCTGTTAATCAACTAGAGGGGAGCCTCTCTCAAAAAATAAAACAAGGTCGACAAATTATCTTGGAATTAATAGCTAATTTGGAAGTAGAGCTGGATTATCCTGAGGAAGAATTGGAGCTTTTAAATCAGCAGGAAAAAATACAAAGCATTAAAGATGTTTTGCGAATTATAGAGAATTTATTGGCTACATTTAAACAGGGACGTATTTTACGTGAAGGTTTAAAAGCTGCCTTAATTGGCCAGCCCAATGTTGGTAAATCTAGTTTATTAAATACATTATTAAAAACAAAACGGGCCATTGTTACTGATATCCCTGGCACAACACGTGATATAATCGAAGAATATTATAATTTAGGTGGTCTACCTTTAATTTTAATTGATACTGCGGGAATTAGAAAAACTACAGATCCGGTGGAAAAATTAGGTGTGCGAAAAGCTCAAGAGATTATGGAGCAAGCAGATTTAATTATTTATTTATTAGATTTAAAGGTGGGTTTAACTGCATTTGATGAAGAAATTCTTAAGCAATTTTCTCCAGAAAAAATACTATTGGTAGGTAATAAAGTAGATTTGGTTAGTGAAGGTGCGGCAAAAATTATGAATGTTATTCAAGAAAAATTTTCTACTTATCGCTGTGTACTTATTTCGGCTACTGAACAAATTGGAATTAAAGAATTAGAAGCAGAAATAAAAAATTTTTTATTTAAGGAAAGTGGAGAATTCGATTCTACAGTGTGTTTAACTAATTTACGCCATAAAACAGCATTGGTTAAGGCTCAGTATGCTTTAAAGCAAGCCTTACAGGCTGTGATTAGTGGGGTGCCTGCTGATTTAATTTTAATAGATTTAAAAGATGGTTTGGATTTTTTAGGGGAAATCACTGGGGAAAAAGTTGCTGAGGAAATTATTGATCAAATTTTTGCCCGTTTTTGTTTAGGTAAATAAAGGGAAGGGGTGAATGCTTAATGGGCTATCTAGCAGGTAATTATGATTGTTTAGTTATCGGAGCTGGTCATGCTGGTTGTGAAGCAGCACTGGCAGCAGCTCGTTTGGGTTGTCGTACGGTGATGTTTACTCTTAATATGGATAATATTGCTCTTATGGCTTGTAACCCTTCTTTGGGGGGACCGGCCAAAGGAAATTTAGTCAGGGAAATTGATGCTTTGGGTGGTGAAATGGGTCGTAATATTGATGCTACCTATTTGCAAATTAGAATGTTAAATACAAGTAAGGGACCAGCGGTTCATGCTTTGAGGGCTCAAGCAGATAAATATGAATATCAACGAAAAATGGCTGCTGTTTTATATCATCAAAAAAATCTATTTTTAAAAGAAGTTTTGGTAGAAAAGATTTTGGTTAATGAGCGGCAAGAGGTAGAGGGAATACTTACGGAAACCGGTACTATTTATAAGGCCCCTTGTGTTATCCTGTGTACTGGTACCTATTTACGTTCTAAAATATTTTTGGGCAAAAATAGTTATTTAAGTGGACCTTATGGTCAAAGAACAGCGATTAATTTAGCTAAAAATTTGCAAGAATTGGGTTTTCGTTTAGGCCGCTTTAAAACTGATACCCCCCCGCGGATTGATCGGCGTTCCCTAGATTTAACAAAATTAGAAAGTCAGTATGGTGATCAGGAACTTAATTTCTTTTCTTTTTTAACTGAAAAAGGCCGGGGTCTTAATGTACCTTGTTATCTTACCTATACAAATGAAAAAACCCATCAGATTATTAAAGATAATTTAGCACAATCCTCTTTTTATAGTGGCATCATTTCCGGTGTCGGGCCGCGTTATTGTCCTTCTATTGAAGATAAAATTGTTCGTTTTGCTGATAAAAAACGCCATCAACTTTTTTTGGAACCGGAAAGTAAAACAACTGCGGAAATATATGTACAAGGGATGTCGACTAGTTTGCCGGAAACGGTGCAAATAGAATTTTTACGAACAATTAAGGGCCTGGAAAAGGCGGAAATTATTCGTTTAGGTTATGCTATTGAATATGATTATCTTGATCCTAGACAATTAAAACCTACATTAGAAACTAAAAAAATTAAAGGTTTATTTACTGCTGGTCAAATTAATGGTACTTCCGGCTATGAGGAAGCGGGGGCACAGGGGTTAATCGCCGGAATTAATGCCGCCCTGAAAATTAAAAAACAGCCTCCTTTTATTTTAAAACGTTCTGAAGCTTATATTGGTGTACTCATTGATGATTTGGTAACTAAAGGTACCAATGAACCATATCGAATGTTAACTTCACGTGCTGAATATCGCCTCCTTTTACGTCAAGATAATGCTGATTTGCGTTTAACTCCTAAAGGATGGAAAATTGGTTTGGTCACACCTGAGCGCTATACTCGTCTGCAAGAAAAAAAAGAACAATTGTCTAGGGTAATGGCTTATTTACATAATAAAATTATTACACCGGGAATAAAGGAGATTGAGGAGTTTTTAAAAAAACAAGCTTCAGCACCTTTAAGTAAAAGCATTTCCCTTTATGAATTATTAAAAAGACCAGAAATAAATTATCAGCTTTTAGTTCAAGAAGGTTTGGCTGCTAGTTTAGATAGGGAAATTCGGGAACAGGTTGATTTGCAAATAAAATATGCAGGTTACATTAAAAAACAATTGGCTCAAATAGCTAAATTTGATAAATTGGAAACTAAAAAAATTCCCGCTGACTTAAATTATACTCAAATTAAAGGTCTTGCCCATGAGGCTGTACAGAAATTAAGTGAAATGAGGCCTCTCTCTCTTGGTCAAGCATCCCGCATTTCTGGAGTTTCTCCGGCAGATATCTCTGTTTTATTATTATTTTTAGAAAAAAGACGCCGTACCGGAAAATAATAGTAAATTTTTGGAAGGAATTTTTCACTGCTGAGTAGAAGTCTCCTGATAAGAAAAGGAGGAAATCTTATGGTGCGTGTATCTTTAGCTAAAATGTGGGATTATGTGCAAAAAAGCGAGCCCGTTCTTGAATTAAATATTGATTTAATTAAGCCTAATCCTTATCAACCCCGCAGTTATTTTGATCCTTTCCATTTGGCCGAATTGGCTCAGTCTATTCAGGAGTTTGGAGTCTTACAGCCGATTATAGTGCGTCGCTCTCAAAATCATTATGAATTAATTGCTGGTGAACGTCGCTTGCGGGCTGTACAGAGTATTGGCGGAAAAACTATTCCGGCTATTGTCAAAGTTATTTCTAATCAGGAAGCCGCAGAAATAGCACTAATAGAAAATTTACAGCGTGAAGATCTTAACTATTTCGAAGAAGCTGAAGCTTATCAAAAACTTATTCAAGAATTTAATTTAACTCAAGCTGAGGTAGCATATCGTGTAGGCAAAGCTCCTTCAACCATTGCCAATAAATTACGCCTCTTAAATTTACCTCCCGAAATACGTCAAAAAATTAAACCCCCTTTTATTACCGAACGTCATGCCCGGGCTCTGTTGAAATTAGCTGATCAAGAGAATCAAGCTCGAATTTTGGCGATGATTTACGAACAAAGTCTTAATGTGCGGGAAACAGAAGCAGAAATTAAAAAAACCCTAAAACAAAAAAGCGGGCGAATCGTTCGTGCTATAACTGATTTAAGAATTTACGTAAATACATTAAAAGCTGCTCTAGAGACGATTAAAGAAGCTGGTCTAAAAGTAGAAATGGCTCAACAGGATAAAACAGACTTTGTAGAAATTATGGTACGAATTTATAAACCTTAAGTTTTTTTCATTGTGGTGGCTAAAGGCCGCGTTCCATGTGGAACGCGATTGTCCATGTTAAAGGGTAGAAAATTTAGCGAAGCAGTTTTTGCTGCTTCGTTTTTTTATGAGAATTAACCTCGCTTGTGAACGGCCTTTATGGTAAATATTTTGGTTATATTTTAATTGAAACGTAGCAACTTTTTCTTTTGTGAAGCAGGAAGAAAAAGTTTCATGTGGAAAAGGAAAGAGAGAACAATTTGGCCACAGGGAGGAAGTAAAGGATGTACAAGATTATTACGATTGCTAATCAGAAGGGCGGTGTAGCCAAAACAACCACAGCTATAAATTTAAGTGCTTGTTTGGCGACATTTGGGCAAAAGGTACTTTTAGTGGATATTGATCCCCAGGGGAATTCAACAAGTGGTTTAGGTATTGAAAAATTGGAGGCTGGACGGTGTATTTATGATTGTTTGATTAATGACTTGCCATTGGAAATGGTAATTCAGCCGACGGCTTTAGAAACATTGTTTGTAGTGCCTGCTTCTATTGAATTGGCTGGGGCTGAGGTTGAACTTGTTTCAGTTGTCTCGCGGGAGTTTAAGTTAAAACAGGCCATGGAGGGTTTAAGAGCTGAATATGATTATATTCTTATTGATTGCCCGCCTTCATTAGGTTTGCTTACTTTAAATGCTATGACGGCAGCAGATAGTGTTTTGATACCTGTACAATGTGAGTACTATGCTTCAGAGGGCTTGAGCTTATTAATGAATACTATAAATTTGGTAAAAAATTATTTAAATCCCCGTTTGGAGATTTTTGGTGCGGTTTTAACGATGTTTGATGCTCGTACTAATTTGTCAATGGAAGTTGTTGAGGAAGTCAGGGGGTTTTTTAAAGATAAGGTTTTTACAACATTGATTTCGCGTAATGTAAAATTAGGTGAGGCACCTAGTTATGGTTTGCCTATTATTTTATATGATCCCAAATCAAAAGGTGCGGAACAGTATATGGATTTAGCTAAGGAGGTGTTGGAACGTGGCTAAAACAGGTTTGGGGAAAGGACTTTCGGCTTTAATTCCCGCTTTGTCCGTTTTAGAGGAGGAGGGTGTGGTAGAAATAGAGGTAGACGCTATTCGCCCTAATCCACATCAGCCGCGGCAGGAGTTTGCGGTGGAAAAATTAAATGAATTGGCTGCTTCTTTGCAGGAACATGGTGTAGTACAGCCCATAGTTGTAAGGAAGATAGCTGATGAATATGAACTAGTGGTAGGAGAACGGCGTTGGCGGGCTAGTAAATTATTGGGTTGGAAAAAGATTCCGGCAGTTGTAAAGGAATATACTGATCAGCAAATTATGGAAATTGCTTTGGTGGAAAATTTGCAAAGAGAAGATTTAAACCCAATTGAGGAGGCTTTAGCCTATCAGCGACTAATTACTGAGTTCGCCTATACTCAGGAAGAAGTAGCTCGAAAAGTGTCTAAAAGTAGACCTTTTGTGGCTAATATGGTGAGAATCCTTAGTTTGCCGGAGGAAATATTGGAGCTTGTGGCTAGAGGTAAATTAACAGTTGGGCATGCACGGCCTTTATTGGCTTTGTCAGGGAGGAAGCAGCAGTTAGCTGTGGCTGCAGAAATTATTTCTGATGAATTAACGGTTCGGGATG
>DUTS01000088.1 GCA_012841935.1 Clostridia bacterium | reverse complement strand
CTTGATCAGCTGGTTCATCAAGTTCACCCATAATTTCTAATTGATATAATTCATTTAAAGTAATTAAATCTTGGGCAGCCCAATGACCCTCAGCAGCAAAAACCTGGGGTGTTAAAGAAAAACAAATAAACATTAAAAGTATACTAATGATTTTACGTGACACCTTTTTCCTCCTATCCCTCCACAGCCCAACCGGCAAAAATTTCACTGCGAAAACCTACAGGTAACAAATAAATAGTACCTTTTTCATTATAATAAACCAATTTTTTGGCTGTGGTTTGTTGATTCTTATGTAATTTTAAAACAACTACCGCCGGAATAGCCTCACGACTATCTTTTTCAATTGGTGCCGCCTGAGCATTCTTTTTATCCACCACCAACAAATTGGCCAATGCTGGTTCCTCAAGACAACTGATTACCTGATCTTCTTCCTCCATTCCTTTAGCTGGTAAATGAACAATAGCCTCCACCAAAGAACCGGGAATTACTAGATTAGCACAACTTTGGACTAAATTAGTATTAATAGCTATTAACATAGACTCCTCATTTGTTAGTGCGGCCATTTTTCCCCAAGCGGTAAAATGGTCGCTTGATAACTTCTCTGTACAAAGTAAATCTCCTGCTCCAAAACCTAAATCTGTAGTATAATAGGGCGAATCTTGCCAAAACTCCTCTAAATCTAAAACAGCATCATCTGGAACAATTGCTTGTGGAATAGTCATTACGGCTAAATCTTCTTTAGATAGCAAACTATAAGGTGGTACTTTTTTAGTAACCATCACCACCTCCATTGTCGCGGTATTTTTCCGCAAATAAGCTTGATTTAAAAAATAGGATAATAAAAAAACACCACAAAAAGTTATAATCACAAGCAATATTCTTCCCTTTCTTCCAAACATTAAAGCACACCCTCTCTAATTTTATTCCATATAGCTTGTGTTCTTCTGAACTCTTCAGCATGTTTAACCACATTAGCCCTATATTTTTGAAACTCATTCAAAATTAATAAAAATTTTGGTTGTTGAAAATACCTGGCCAATTTAGGCAAAGTAAGTTCAAGTTTGCGAGCAACACTATTCATTTTATCTTGATAGACATCCCTTTGTGTTAAATAAATCAATAAAGGTTTATAGCGTACCCAACCTACACAAGCTCTATAAAAACGTGCCACAACCCGTTTGTTGTCTCCTTTAATTAAACGCAATTTAGTCGGTAGAACACCCTCTAAAAGATGATTATAAGCGGCAAAGCCATCGTGAAAGGTATAACAGGGTACCCGTAAAACCCGATGCTTACTTAAACAAGTACTGTAAAAAGCATCCTCACCCCGGGCCCCAGGAGGATTATAAAAAGGAAAAACTCTGTCCGGATTTTTTAAATTAAGACACAAATTAGAACCGGCGATAAACTTGGTACCCTTTATCTCTGGTACTTCTTGAGCCTGCTTGGCTGTCAAAACAGCAGTGTCGGCATAAGTGACACCCCCATTTTCCATGACCTCTTTTACTTTTTCCCAATTTAAAATATCATTACTGATGGCCTCTATAAAAGTACGAAAATCAGCTTCACTCAAATCACTATTATAATTCAAATAAGGAATAGGAGAAATATAACCACAGTGATAACCACTGGTAACATCTGCCTCACGAATATATTGAAGATGAGTGGTCACTCCCTGCTGACCACCCCAAATAACCGAATTGCGAGTATTGGTAACCGCAACCGGATATTCATCATCATCAAAATAAAGCAAACAATCCATCTGATGTTTTAAAGCACTATATAAAATGGCATTACGCAAACTAGCAT
>DUTS01000087.1 GCA_012841935.1 Clostridia bacterium | reverse complement strand
GGGGTTTAAGGCCTTGCGTTTATGTGTACAAGTGTAGTGAAATTTAATTATTTTTTAGCTTTTAAAATATTTTTTATTTCACTTAAAGCCATGATTTTCTTTCCTAGGTCTAGGTTAAATAAACGCTCAGAGGTTTCAAGGAATTCGTCACGATAATCAAAGAGATAAAAATTTTGATCTAAATAAGAACAGGAATAACTATTTAGGCTTTTACGAATTTGTTTAACAGAGAATCGATGCTCTGTTAGATGTTCTAAGACACGAATAATTACTAATGCCGTAAAGCAAATTAAGAAATGACCTTCAATGTGTTCTGCAAGACTTACAAATAATGGTCTTGTATTTAGTTCACTTTTCATAATTTTAAAGGTTTCTTCAATTTTCCAAAGTCCTCGATAGATTTCATAAATTTGTTTATCGGTAAGATGTTTTTCGCTTGTGACAATTGAATAATAGCCATCATATTTTGCCTCTGCTTCGATTTTCTCTATATTCAAAGAAAGGTTTTTGCTATCGGCAATTTCTCCTGTTTCTTTTGTAAAGGATAAATTTTTTATGTAGGCAGTGGCCCCATAACATGTGGCTTTTGTATATTTCCCCGGATTATTAATTAAATCCCGTGCCTTTTCTAAAATGTGCTCACGTTCTTTGCGTTGCTTAGCGGCATATTTACTAGAGTAATATACCATTTGTTTTTGGTAAATTGGCATTGTTAGTGTTCGATTGCCGTTACTACTTTTAAGAGTAACGGTTTTTGCAAAAACACGAGATTTATGAGTAAAGAAAAATTCTTCACCATTTTCATCTATTTCTCGGTCAGTTGTATAACCTTTTTTATCTAAAACCCATTTTTTAAACTTTTTATCCCCACCAATAACGCTTTGTCCATATACATAACCATCGTGACCTTGGGAGTCATCATCATTAACCCCGGACAGAAAAGCTGTATTATCACTAGTATTAAGTCCTCTATCAGCAACGACAATAACTCTTTCCATACCAAAATCCTTGTCGATGAAAAGACATATTTAACTAATGTTTATAAAGAATTGCTTATTCTCGAAGAGAAGTATCAACATCTTGATCATGGTTCTGGATTAAAGGAATTAGTTATTTGGGGGGAAAAATTTCGCGGTGAAGAAAAAAGACCATTATCGTCATGGAAACATTTTGGGTTTGACATAAATAGTGATGAAGAGCGTAATTTCCAGGTAGAATTGACCGAAAAAAGGGCACGTTAATATAAATTATTGCATGTCATTTCATGTGCGGAATTTAAGGGTGGTAAAAAGAAAGCTCTGGATTTAGCAAATTCACTTGAAAGATATGGTTTAACTCTATGAGGTCTATCCGGAATATCCAGTGCATTTGTTGTTGAAAGAGATGCTATACTAGAAATTCTAGGCCCCTAGAGCGTCCCAGGGTTCCCACAGCACGGTTGGGGCGTGAAGAGTATTAAGGCAGAAGGAAGCTTGACTGTGACACTAATAAGTGGAGCAGGGACGAAAGGCGGGCCTAGTGATCTGGTGGTTCTGAAGGGCAGGGCCATCGCTCAACGGATAAAAGTTATCCTGGGGAT
>DUTS01000086.1 GCA_012841935.1 Clostridia bacterium | reverse complement strand
GAAGACCCCGGAGCGAATCCCTCTCTCTCCGCCATAAATAAAGGATTCGAACGGGCGTAAAAAAATGCGTATGAGCATTTTTTAGCCTTGGCGTGATAGGGGTCGAAGACCCCGGAGCGAATCCCTCCCTCTCCGCCATAAAATAAAGGATTCGAACGGGCGTAAAAAAATGCGTATGAGCATTTTTTAGCCCTGGTATAATGGAAAGTGAGTTTTTGTTATGTGTGCCCGTAGCTCAGCCTGGATAGAGTGTTTGACTACGAATCAAAAGGTCGCAGGTTCGAATCCTGCCGGGCACGCCATAATTGTTTTTTCGAAGGTTAAATTTAAAAGAAAGTCCAAATTTAGCCTTTTTTTAAATTATTATTTTAGTGTGCCCGTAGCTCAGTTGGATAGAGCGGCGGATTCCTAATCCGCGTCTGTCGCAGGTTCGAATCCTGCCGGGTGCACCATTTATTTTGAAGTTTGGTGAAAAAATGAAAAGTCATGAAAGGTTTATGAGAAAGGCCCTTGTGGAGGCATATTTGGCTTTGGGCAAGGGAGAAGTCCCCATTGGAGCCGTGGTAGTTTGTCAAGGGGTGATAATAGGTTGTGGTCATAATTTGCGGGAAACATTAAATGATCCTACTGCTCACGCTGAAATAATTGCCTTAAGGCAGGCGGGAGAAAAATTAGGTACATGGCGGTTAAGTGAATGTAGTTTATATGTAACTTTAGAGCCGTGTCCAATGTGTGCAGGTGCTTTAGTTCAGGCTCGAATAAAAGAATTAATTTATGGTGCAGATGATCCTAAAGCAGGTGCGGCGGGTACGCTTTTAAATATTCCGCAATTCCCGGATTGGAATCATTTTGTTAAAATAATTAGTGGAATATTGGCTGAGGAATCACAGGCTCTTTTACAGGGGTTTTGGAAAGATAAACGGAAATAATATTTATGGAGAGATGGCCGAGTCTGGTTGAAGGCGCGCGACTCGAAATCGTGTAACGGTTAATCCCGTTCGTGGGTTCGAATCCCACTCTCTCCGCCATAAAATAAAGGATTCGAACAGGCGTAAAAAATGCGTATGAGCATTTTTTAGCCTTGGCGTGATAGGGGGCGAAGACCCCGGAGCGAATCCCACTCTCTCCGCCATAAAATAAAGGATTCGAACAGGCGTAAAAAATGCGTATGAGCATTTTTTTAGTCCTTTATAAAAGATTTAGCTAAAAAAAATCTCGGATTATTTAATCTGAGATTTAGGTAGTTTCTATTAGAATTTAAGAAAAAAGCGGTTAATAGTTATAAATTAAATAAAGAATCTATAGTTACTATCTGGTAATTAAAAAGAGTAATGTTAAGTGTAAAGGATAAAAAAGGCGGTAAAAATTACGTGCTTTTCCTTCAAGAGGGCGATTTTCGCAATATTTAATAAGTACGGAAGGTAAAAAACTAAAAAGTTGAGTAGACCAATTACGTAAAAAAAGAAAGAAGATGTTTAAAAAGTTGTGTCGCCAGACAATATTATGGTTAAAATAATAAATCAAGACTAGTAAAAAAGCATAAAGACCGTATTCACATTGGAAAATCTCTAGGGAACCAGTTAATAAAAAAAAGGGTATGTAATAAAATTTGTTCTTAATTTGGGTAAATAATTTAAGCAATAGGAGACAAATTAGAAGAGTAAAGATGATGTTAAGTTGAAAAGTATTAAATAGCAAAACATAAGGTACTTGGCTGATTAAGGCTAAATAAAAAAGCCTGCGACAATAATTGTTAAAATTACTGGTGTATTTATAGCCTTGTGTTAAAGCATAGGCATAAAGTGGGAAAGCCATGCGACCGATGATTCTAAAGATGATTTGCTCCGGAAAAAAGACGATTCCCAAATGATCGATGAACATGGTTAGCATGGCAATAATTTCAAACATAATTTGCCCCCCTTGCATATTAATCTTATCAGAAAAGGTAAAAAAAAGTATCTTCTTCATTAAATTATGTGTTATAATAAAGAACAAATTTTAAAATAAAGGAAGTTGGGGAAATGCAATCACTTAAATATGTTTTTGGTCCTATCCCTTCACGCAGATTAGGTCTTTCATTGGGAATTAGTCCTTTACCGCGTAAAACTTGTAATTATGCTTGTATTTATTGTCAGCTCGGACGTACTAGGCACATGATTAATCAAAGGGAAGAATTTGTGCCTTTGCAGACAATAATAAGTGAGTTTAAGAATTTTTTAAGCAGTAAGACCCCTTTTGATGTAGTAACTATTGTGGGTGAAGGAGAACCTACATTATATTTAGAAATAGAGGAATTAATTAAGGCTTTAAAAAAACATACAAATAAGCCTGTAGCTGTAATTACAAATGGTTCCCTACTCGTGGATAGGGAAATAAAAAAGGCTCTTAAGCTTGCCGATTTGGTATTGCCATCTTTGGATGCCTATGATGAGACTAGTTTTCGGCAAATAAATAGACCTTTTGGTAAAATTAAATTTAAAGAAGTTTATGAAGGACTAGTTTCTTTTTCTCGCGAATATCATGGACAATTATGGTTAGAGGTGATGTTAATAGAAGGTTTATATGATGAGGGGGCGTTGTTAAAATTAAAAGAACTATTAAAAGAAATTAATTATCATAAACTATATCTTAATACACCAGTGCGTCCACCGGCGGAGAACTGGGTAAAAGAGCCTTCAAGGGAGTTTTTAAATACAGCGGCACATGTTTTAGGTGGGGTAGTACTGGATTCATTAAGTGAAGGTAGTTTTTATAGTGAAATTGAGGATGATTATGCTGCGGTTTTAAGTATTATTAAACGTCATCCTATGAATCAACATGAATTAAACAGTTTTTTACGGGGGCGGAATTGTAATTCCCCTACTGAAATTTTGGATAAACTAGCACACAATAAAGATGTGGAAGTTGTAGCTTATAAAGGTTATAGTATTTACCGTTTAACATAGGAGCGTGAAAAATGCAAAGTTCAGTAAAACGAATAGTGGCTATTCATGACCTTTCCGGTTTTGGTAGAACCTCTTTAGCGGTGGTGATGCCAATCTTGTCAACAATGGGTATTCAGGTATGTTCATTGCCTACCGCGGTATTATCTACACATACGGGAGGTTTTACGGATTATCATTTTGTTGATTTGACTGATCATATGGAACCTATTATTAAACATTGGCTTAAATTAGGTATAAAGTTTGATTGCTTGTATAGTGGATTTTTGGGTTCACCTAGGCAAGTAGAGCTCATTTCCAATTTTATCAATAATATTTCAAATGATAATTTATTGGTTGTGATTGATCCGGTTATGGGGGATGATGGTAAACTATATCAAACAATGGATCAAGAAATGATTGAAAGAATGCAAAGTTTTGTTGAGCAAGCCGATATTATTACACCTAATTTTACCGAAGCAGCTTATTTATTAGGTGAAAAATTTCGTCAGGATATTATGATTGAAGAGATTAAGGATTGGTTAATAAGATTATCTGCAATGGGACCGGAAATAGTAATTATAACTAGTGTGCCCGATTGTCGTTGTGCGAAAAATACATGTGTAATGGCATATGATCGTCCCGCTGGACGTTTTTGGAAAGTCAGTTGTGTTTATATACCGGCGAAATACCCCGGGGCGGGGGATACTTTTACTAGTGTAGTCGTTGGTAGTATTTTGCAAGGTGATAGTTTGCCGATTGCTTTAGATCGCGGTGTCCAATTTATTACTACTGGTATTAGGGCCAGTTATGGTTACGAATATCCACGTCGTGAGGGTATTCTTTTGGAACGGGTTTTGTCTAGTTTAAATTTACCGGTTGTAGCTGGCAGCTATGAAATTTTAGAATAAGCTATTCTTGACAATTACCCTCTTTTCAAGTATTATCAGTATGCGGATTAATGGAGAGATGACCGAGTTGGTTGAAGGTGCACGCCTGGAAAGCGTGTGTAGGGGAAACTCTACCGAGGGTTCGAATCCCTCTCTCTCCGCCATAAATAAAGGATTCGAACGGGCGTAAAAAAATGCGTATAAGCATTTTTTAGCCCTGGCGTGATAGGGGTCGAAGTCTTCGTAATAATTAAAATTAAATAAGTCAGACCGTTTGCGAAAGCGATCTGACTTATTTTTTCTAAAAAAAATTAGCGGGATTTTTCCTGTGTGGATTTTTGCTTTTGGTATGTTTGATGCATCTCGGGGACATTTGTTTTTTTCTTTAATGAGGTTTTTGATAAAAAAGTATCTAATTTTTTTTCGGTTGTGGATGATTTCTCAATTTCTATTGTTTTGTCCTCATTTATTTTTTCAGTTGCTTTTTCATCGG
>DUTS01000085.1 GCA_012841935.1 Clostridia bacterium | reverse complement strand
GATCAAGCTTTTCAGGAAAAGGTTTTTACTTTAATTGGTTTAAAGAAAAGACCTCGTACGGAAATGCTACGATTTAGAATTTTTTATGAATTGGTTAAGGCTTTGGATGTTGAGATCGCCTCTGATGAAGATTGTGAACAACTATTAAATGAATTTACTGATAAGTGCACTTATTGTAAAAAAAATAATCTGATTTTGGGGACGGCAAAAGAAATTGGTCTTTTGCGGGGACGAAAAACCCCTACGGGATTAGTTTTGGCCATTGATCAACCGGTAACTAAGGCGGAATTGGCGGTATTGGCCCTGCGTTATTTAAAAATTATCGAGGAGGGCTGACAAAAAGTTAATAATTTGGTAAGCTAAAGATAGAAGTAATACATATGAGGTGGTCTATTGAAATTGTTTGTTCCGGAAATTCAGAGTAAATTACGTAAGCGAATGATTCGGGTACCGGAAATTATTAATACTGTTGGTGGTATTAATATTTTTGGTCGATTAATTAAATCTTTATTATTTAGTACAGATGTAGCTTTAATTAAAAATTGTAATGCTGATGCGGTAATTGCCGTTTATCCTTTTACTCCACAGCCAGTAATTACTCAAGCGATAATAAATGTATCTAGTGTGCCAGTTTTTTGCGGAGTTGGTGGGGGAACGACTACTGGCCATCGAGTGGTGGATATAGCCATTCACGCAGAACATCAAGGGGCCATGGGGGTAGTAGTTAATGCTCCCACAAAAAATGAATTGATAAAAGAATTAGCCCAAAAAATTGATATTCCAATTATTGTTACTATTGTTTCGGAAAGTGATGACATTACGGCTCGTTTGCAGGCCGGAACGGCTATTCTCAATGTTTCCGGAGCATCTAAAACACCTTTAATTGTGAAACAAATTCGTCAAGCTTATCCTGAGATTCCAATTATTGCTACAGGTGGACCTTGTGAGGAATCAATTGCACGAACCATTGCTGCAGGTGCCAATGCCATAACTTACACACCTCCGACTTCGGCGGAAATTTTTAAAGGAGTTATGCAAAATTATCGCAATCAAATAGATTGAGTATTTCGGCCAAACTTAGACTGATAGGCTTCCTTGTTTTTTCATAAAATTATAATTTTAAAGGAATTATATTTAATAGTTTGTACGATGAAATTTTTCCGGAAGGTAGGTGTGTACTGTGTTAAAGGTTAAAAGTAAACAGGGGCAAATAAAAGGTTGTTTATTGGGTGGGGCTATTGGTGATGCTTTCGGTGCACCTGTAGATTTGTTAAGCTTGGCTGAGATTAAGGAAAAGCATGGAGAACAAGGTCTGGTTGATTTGGTTTGTAATGCAGCAGGCAAGGCGGAAATTACAGATGATACACAACTTACTTTATTTACGGTGGAAGGACTTTTGCGGGCTGAAACTAGAAAAAGGGTGCGGGGTGCCTGTTATTTTCCTTCCATTGTTTATTATGCTTATTTGCGTTGGCTTTATACACAAGGATATCCTAAAAATAAGAAGATTGAAGATATTTATAATGGTTTTTTAATTCAGGTAAAAGATTTACATGAAAAACGTTCACCAGGTAAAACTTGTTTAACAGCCTTGTCCAGTGGAGATTACGGTACTTTGGATAAACGAATTAATGATAGTAAGGGTTGTGGGGGAGTTAAACGTATTGCACCAGTGGGTCTTTATTTTTCTACTAAAAATGCATTTGAATTGGGCTGTGAATGTGCGGCCCTGACTCATGGTCATCCAAGTGGTTATCTATCTGCTGGTTTTTTAGCTTATTTAATTGCTAAAATTATTTCCGGTGTGGAAATTAAAAGAGCAGTCCAAGCTTCTTTGGAAAAACTAGTTTTTTATGATGGTTATGAGGAATGTAATCAAAGTGTTCGCAAGGCTTTACGCTTAGCAGAAAGTGATCTAGAACCTGTACAAGCTATTAGCGAGATTGGTGAGGGACGTGTAGCAGAAGAGGCTTTGGCGATTGCTATTTATGCGGTTTTGAAACATCCGGATAATTTTAAACAAGCACTTTATGTGGCGGTAAATCATGATGGTGGTAGTAACAGTGCTGGGGCTATAGTAGGCAATATTCTTGGTGCTTATTTAGGTTTTGAAGGATTGCCCAAAGAATGGATAGAAAGAATTGAGTTAAGTGAATTGATTATTCGTTTGGCCGATGATCTTTTTACTGGTTATAAAGGAACGCTTGATTGGTGGCGGCGTTATCCTGGTTCATAAACAAAGGCCGCTTCCCCAACTACGGGAAGCGGCCTTTTAAATATATTGTATACTTATAGTTAAACTCTAGTTCCTTACTTGCAAATGTTATATATTGTGTCGTATGTTTATAGTTGTAAATAGGATTACTAGTTAAATAGCAGGAGGGAGGCCACTATTTTGAGTTTTAACGGAACAGCGGATTATCAAATAAACAGAGCCATTAAATTATTGGATTTAGATGAGGAGACCGCCAAAGCACTTTTGGAGCCAAGGCGTTCTTTGGAAGTTACTTTTTCGGTACGAATGGATGATGGTAGTGTTAGGGTTTTTAAGGGATATCGGGTTCAGCATAATGATGTAATGGGACCTGCCAAAGGCGGGATTCGCTTTCATCCTTTGGTAAATCTTCAAGAAGTAAAAGCCTTGGCAACTTTGATGAGTATTAAATGTGCTGTTATTGGTTTACCATATGGTGGTGGTAAAGGTGGTGTAACAGTTAAT
>DUTS01000084.1 GCA_012841935.1 Clostridia bacterium | reverse complement strand
CTGATGATTAGTAATAGGGCTAATCTTTTTTTCATTTAAACTCCTCCTTAAATTTTATTAAAAAAAAACGCCGCCTGTAAGCACAGGGGCGAATTTTTTTCGCGGTACCACCTTGTTTTCGTTGTTGAACACAACCTCAAGTGAGCAACTAACATTGCTCCTCCGTAATAACGGTCGGATACCGGCACCACCTACTCGGTTAAATAGTCTTTCAGTGTGCAGCTCCCAAGATGAATTCATGGTATTTCAACCTGCTTTCTTCACACTAACCGAAAGCTCACTGAAGGTGAGGGATGACCACTACTATTTCTTGATCAACGCTTTTTAGGTGATTCTTATTATAAGCACTGTTTGGTTCGTTTGTCAACAGTTATTTTTTTAACCAAGCATAGCTTGTGTAAACCAAATGTTTTTGCTAAAAAAGGCTACATAGTCTTCAAAAAGAGCTACTACTTCGAAATCTCCTGCTTCGTCGGCTTGATTTCGAATGTCGGTACCTAGTTGACGCATTATTTCTAGGTCCTTTTTTAGAATTTCCAAGGATTCTCTGCTGGAAAAATCACGGGCGGTGATTTCTTCTATGGAAGCTTCGCTGAGATACTCTTTTAGGGTAGACAGGGGCAGTATTTCTTTAGTTTTTAGTAATTCCGCTACTTCATCAAAATCTTCAAAGGCTTGATTATAGAGTTCCTCGGTAAAAGTGTGGATTCTCATAAAACGGTTTCCAGTTACATTCCAATGCAGGTTATGTAGTTTGACAACCATAACCCCCAGATTGGCTAAATACTTTTGAAGTAAATCTAAATAGTTCATTTAAAAACCTCCTCGAAATTATTTTTGAACCATTACCCATTAATTACTATTATAGTAATTATTTTTAGCTTTGGGAAGGGTAATTATACTTTTTAGGTTAAAAAGGTATTCAATTGGAGAAGAAGGAATTATGTTTATTTGACTAGAATATTGTCAAGGGTGAGAAAAATAGAAAGTAAAATCATGGAATTAGAGGGTCAGTCTTTTATTGAGGAAAACAGAAATGCTTTGGAGGTACAAATAAAATAGATTATTATTGTCAAAAGGGGGAGGGGTGTGCTATATTGTTAGATGAGTCTAACTTTTGTGGGAGGTCAAAATAGTGCGTGAGGTAATTAGTCCGCTAGTTAGGATCAGTGAAAAGGTTTTGTCTTATTTACCTTGGGGGGCCCGCTTATATATGGAGCCTTATCGGGAGGTAGTTTTAAAAGAAATTGAATTGGCTCAATTAAAACCAGGTGAAAAAGTTTTACAAATAGGTTCAGGTGCTTTGCCTTATAGTGCTATTTTTTTAGCGGAATTAGCTCAAGTGTCGGTATGTGCCTTGGATATAGATCAGGTGGCTGTAAAAAGGGCAGTTTATTGGGTTGAAAAATTAGGTTTAAGTGCCAAGGTAAAGGTTAAGGAGGGTAATGGTCGAGATTTTCCGGCAAGTGATTTTTCGGCAGCTTTTGTGGCTTTACAAGCCAAACCCAAAGGGGAAATTTTAACTAATTTGTTTTCCCAAGGTCCAGGTGGACTGCGAGTGGTGGTGCGGCAGCCTTTGGAACGGTTTAAATCACAGTATGAAGCAGTGCCCATAACCTGGAAGTGCCAAAATAAGGTTCAACAAAAAATGTTGACATTTTCCTCTCAGCTTTTTTATTAAGTCTTGACAGGTCGAAGAGAGGGCTTTATAATTAGCTAAAGTTAGGTGTCTCTAACAAACTTAGAGGAGTCATACTTTGTTTAAAAAATTAGGGTTAATTCGTTTTCTTGTTGGTGCTGTTCTTCTAATTTTTTTCTTTACTTCTGTGGATAGAGTTGAACTAAAAAAGGCCCTTAGTATGGTTTCTTGGGAAAGTTTGCTTTTTTTAGTAGTTCTGCAGGTAATTACCGTACTTTTGGGTACTTGGCTGTTAAATTGGTTATTATCTCGTGAAGGTATTCAAGTTGAGTTTAAACAATGTCTTTTAATTAATTTAGTTGGTATTTTTTTGGATAATCTTACCCCTGGTGCCAAATTGGGGGGTGAAGGGGCACGTTTCTTTTTATTCCGGAATTTAACTCAGGCTAAGGTTAGTGAATTAGTTAAGGTGCTTTTACTGCAAAAAGTAATTGTTTTACTACCTTTAATTTTATTGTCTGCTTTTAGTTGGTTGGATGTTAAAGTAAATATTTTGTTGGGTTTTGTTTGTTTACTTTTAGCAGGGCGAAAATTTATAATTCCTTTTTGTTTGGCTATAGGTATTTGGCTGTTATATTTAGGGAAAATAGTTATCATTGCCCGTGAAAGTGGTGTTTATTTAGTGGTTCTGTCTTTGGCTCAGGTGTGTTTCCCGGCATATCTGTTGGGTATGCTGCCTATTACACCAGGAGGGTTGGGCATTTTTGAAGTTTTTTTTGCTAAATTATTGGTTAAAGCCGGGGCCCTGTGGGAACAAGCTGGAGCCATGCTGCTTATCTATCGTTTGGTAACTTATTTATTGCCTACATTATGGGGTATAATCGCTGGTTTGATGATTTGGGGAAAGGTGGGGATTAAAGATGGTTTTAACGGAAATGAAACAAGGTGAAGCAGGTTTAGTTTATAAATTGGCCGGTGGACGGGAAATGACCCGCCGTTTGGAGGCATTAGGTTTAAGAACAGGTAAAAAAGTAAAAAAAGTTAGTTCTTTGTTTGAGCGGGGGCCGGTAGTTTTGGAATTGAATGGTCGTTTAATTGCGATTGGTCATGGACAAGCAAGGCGTATTTACGTAAAAATGGAGGCCGAGGCTGATGAAAATATTATTGATGGGTAATCCCAATGTGGGGAAAAGCGTAATTTTTTCCGCTTTAACCGGTCTTAATGTAATGAGTGCTAATTATCCGGGTACAACAGTGGCTTTAAGTCGAGGGAAAACGGTTATTGATGGACAAGAAATAGAATTAATTGATGTGCCTGGTACCTATGGTTTAGATAGTGGCAATCCAGCAGAAAGAATAGCTAATGAACTCCTTGCTAAACATGGTAGTGGGGTTCTTTTAGTTTTAGATGCCACTAATTTGGAACGTAACTTATATTTAGCTTTTCAAGTATTAGAAAAAGGACTGCCGGTGGTTGTGGCTTTAAATTTAATGGATATTGCTAAAAAACGCGGTTTAGTGATTGATTGGCGGGGTTTATCCGAAAAACTGGGTGTGCCAGTGATTCCCACAGAAGCCATTAAAGGAAAAGGTATTGCTGAATTAAAGACTGCTCTTGGTGAACAAGTGTTAACTAATGAATGTGTATCTTCCCGGAAGTTTGGTCCTGTTTATTGGGAAAAAGCAGAGGAGATAGCTCAGGAGGTACTGCGGTTTGAAAAACGGGACCTTACATGGGAGGAGCGGTTGGATTATTGGCTGTTGAAACCAGGTAGTGGTAGTTTAATTGCTTTTTTTGTACTTTTGCTAACTTTTGGTATTGTTGTTGGTTTGGGTATGGGTATGCGTAAACTCATTTTAAGACCTTTTTTCTTTACTTTTATAGAACCTGTACTTCGTTGGGGGGTTACTAGTTTAATTCCAGCTGGTGTTTTACGAAATATTTTTATAGGTGAATATGGTTTTTTAATTAAAAGTATAGAATGGCCTTTAACATTGGTTTTTCCTTATGTTTTATCTTTTTATGTTTTATTG
>DUTS01000083.1 GCA_012841935.1 Clostridia bacterium | reverse complement strand
GTCAACGCAACACTCTAACCAGCTGAGCTAACCGCCCTCTTAAAGTACACTAATTATAAAACACAAGGGATCACTTGTCAACCATGATCCACAGTCCTCCACCAAAAAATTGTACCCCCAAGAGCAAGTAAACCAGTAAACAGAACACTAAAGAAACTAAAATGGGGAAGAGCTTCTTCACCTGCCAATCCCGTAAAAACTGCCCCTACAGACCAGGGAAAATAAGCACCATAACCTATGGCGGTAATTACTTGGGCCAATACCAAGGTAAAAATCATAAAACCTAAAGGAAGTAAATAGCCTTTTCCCCAACAAGCTAAAAAGGCCAGTGGTGTAGACAGTAAAATTGTAAAACTAGCAACTAATAAAAAATCTAAACCGATTTTTTTAATTATATCTCCTCCAGGCAAAGCAAGCAGTTTACCCAAAAAAATACCAATTATTAAAACTGCCAATGCCAAACAAAAACACCATAAAAAAGCGATAGTAAATTTGGCCAATACAATTACAGACCGCGAAACAGGTAAAGCCAACAAGTCATCTATAGTTTGTTCCACATATTCCCTACCGAAAATCCAAGTAAAAACAAACCCAAAAATAATTAATCCCCCAATGGCTATCGCCTGGGCTAAAAAATTTAAATAAGTAGACAAGTCAACAATACCTATTAATTCAGCTTTTAAGGAAACAATACCTAGTCTTTCGGCTATTAAAGGGTCCCCTAAAACCAACATAAAAAAGGCACCCAAAAAAGGAACTAATAGGGAGGCCAATAGTGTAAAAAGAGGTATACGAGAACTAAACAATTTTTTGGCTTCTATAAACAGAGCAATTCTAAACACTAGATTCCCCCCCCTTGGTAACTATTCTTAGAAAATAATCTTCGAGATTTTCCTTTTGTACTTTAAGAAGTGTCGGGGGACAGCCTTTTTCAACTAATAAGCAGGCAATTTTATCCGGATAGTTAAGAGCCTCTTGATCAGTAATTAGTAGTTGAACACCATTTTTCTGTACCTGATAACCTGCCTGGGCTAATACTTTGCTGCCTATTTGTTGATCATTTACCTGCACAACCAGTACCTTTTTTAATTCTACAGCTAATTGTTCTTTAGTTATTTCCTTAATCAAGCGGCCTTGATGAATAATAGCTATTTTGGTCGCTATTCTGGCAATTTCATCTAATTTATGGCTGGACATTAAAATAGTTACCCCCTGATTTTCGGCCAAATCTTTTAACAAATCACGCATTTCCATTATGCCTAGGGGATCAAGTCCATTAGTAGGTTCATCTAAAATTAAAATTGCCGGTTGATGAATAATAGCTTTAGCCAGACCTAATCTTTGTTTATTTCCCGTAGATAAATTAGCTGCTTTACAAGAAGCATAAGTCCTTAATTTTAATTTTTCCATGACTTCATTTAAAATATTTTGCCTTTTAATCCCACGATAGTAACAGAAAATTTCCAAATTTTCTTTTACCGTCAATTGTGGATAAGCATGTGGTTTCTCTACTAAATAACCTACCTGGTTCCAAATAGCTAAATTACGTCTAGCGACTTTTTGACCATTTAAATAACAGGCACCTAAAGTAGAAGTAATTAAACCTAATAACATCCTTATGGTTGTTGTCTTACCTGCCCCGTTAACACCTAAAAAACCAAAGATTTCACCTTTTTTTACCGTTAAATTTACTTGGGAAACTGCAGTGAAATCTCCATACCTTTTAGTTAAATTACAAGTTTCAATTACCATTATCCTAACCTTTTTCAAGTAGTAATTCTTCCACAAGCTCAACTGCAGTAGTAATGGCTTGTGTACAAAGAGATTTTTTCCCAGCCATTCCCTTAGCCAACAAATCACGGCAAAGTAATGTATCATGTTCGGTCATAAAATTATTGACCAAAGTAAGTACCAATTGATAATGAGCTTCTTTATCTTTTGGTTCTGTATAACCAGCTAATAATCCTGCCACCATTAACATACCACTAACTGCTCCACATACTTCTCCTAAACGGCCCAAACCACCACCAAAAGAGGACCCTAGTTTTAAAGAGGTTTCTTTGTCTAATCCTGTTACATCCCTAAAAACTAAAAGAACCGCTTGTGCACAATTATAGCCTTGTTTAAATAATTTTACCGCCTCTTCTTTACGAGCCATCTGCAACATCCTTTCCCATGAAATTATCTTTATCATATCATGTTTTTAAAGCAAATTAAATAACGGCTCTTTAAGAGCCGTTAATAATAATTTGTTCGTCTGAAATATTAATTTCAGCTATTTCACGAAAAAAACTAAGTGGTACTAAAGTTTTTCCAGCCTCTAAGCTAGGAGCCATTTCTATAGAAATCAAGTGATCATCTTTAGTAAAAACTGTCTCCCCGATAGTTAAAGTTATAGTATCACCCAACTTTATTTTTTGAGCAGCCTGCTCCCAATCTACTTGGTAGCCAAGGGCTTCAGCAATGACTCGTAAAGGCATCAGGGAATTTTCAACCCAAGGAATATTAAGAACCTGGTTATTAACCACAATTTGAGGTTCCTTACAAGGAAAAACAATTATTTTTCGCGGTACAGTTTGTGCAGGAATGCTTTTAGTTGCTGCACCATAAATGACTAGCAGATCCTTTGCCGCTAAATCACCTGTAAAAGGTGTCCCCTCTTTTAAAACTATCTCAGTATCTTCATTGACCTTTAATTGCAAAAAATAATCACTGCTGATTAAGTTTTCATTGAAATAATCAAACTTAACATTTTCCCTTTCATTTTCCACAACAACTACCTCAGCACTATATTGTGGTGGATAAATCATGATCATAGGTTTCCGGGCATCATAATAAACGGTAATTCTATCACCTACTTTAATTTCTTCATTTCCCCAAAGGTAAGTAGCTTGAGAAATAATAACATGGGCTGGTGCACCCTCCTCATTTTTCAAGAAGACAAATTTAGCACCTTCTTCGTGAACCCATGGCTCGAGCTCCTGAACGATCCCGGTGAAAGAACCATAATGAAATTCAGGCTTAATCACAGCTGTGGCTGATTCACAAATGAAAACAAGCAGCATAATCAGCAAAAAACCTAAAAGTGATTTTTTACCCCACATTTTTTTCCCCCCTTTCTAGATACATAGACTAGAAAAACAGCAAAAGGTTCCCTAAAAAGATCCATTTGTAAAGACCCTGCCAGCTTGTTATAATTAAAACAAATCGCAAAAGGAGATTGTGGTGTAGTGGTTACACTCAGGTACGTGGCACCTGATAACGTGGGTTCGATTCCCACCTTTCTCCTGAGAAGCAATTTAAATGCTTCTTTTTAGATAACCCTTATATAAGGGTTATTTTTTTTAAGCAGGAATTAGCCTATAAATGTAAAATATTACCATATGACTTATTTTAAAGGAGAACAATTATGGTCAATTTTTACGCATGGCTACTTGCCACTATCCTCTTATTTTTTAATCCCGGTAATTTTTCGGATAAAAGCTTTTTGGTAGGTGATTATTTAGGTTATCAAGGTAATTATATTTATTTAAAAAATGCTGAAGGAATAAATAAATATCCCTATAATGAAAAAACACTTTTAGCTTTAAAAGGACCCCAAAAAGGAAGATTACTTACTTTGGAAGATTTTCCGGTAAAGATACCTGTACTAATTAGTTTAAAAGCTGGACAGGTCCAAATGATGTCCAATTTACCCCAAAACTTTAATTACAAACCTGGAACCGAACTTCCCCAGCGGGGCTATACGGCCTCTTTGAGTCCCCGGGAAACTGCTTATACAGTTTTCGGGGAAAAAGGACTGCACCTTTATTATTTTAACAGTAAAGAGGACCTTTATTTATCTGAAAAGCAACCTTCCGCTTGGGACAATTTAGGTACTAAAATT
>DUTS01000082.1 GCA_012841935.1 Clostridia bacterium | reverse complement strand
CCATCAGCCACCCCATTTTGTGAGCCATTAGCTCAGTCGGCAGAGCACCTGACTTTTAATCAGGGGGTCCCGCGTTCGAGTCGCGGATGGCTCACCACTTAATCTTTTGGGCCATTAGCTCAGTTGGTAGAGCACCTGACTCTTAATCAGGGAGTCCCGGGTTCGAATCCCTGATGGCCCACCATTATTTTTAAAATTACGCGGGAGTGGCGGAATTGGCAGACGCGCTGGATTTAGGTTCCAGTGGGAAACCGTGGGGGTTCAAATCCCTTCTCCCGCACCAAATCTAAAGAGCGAGATGGAAGCAATTCCTGCCAGGTGTCATTGGCAGGTTTTTTGCTGTAAGGGTAAATAAGTTGTTTTTTTTCTTTTCTGGCTATTTTCTGCAATCTGTTGTAAAATAAAACGTATGATTATTTCTTTACAATTAACCTTTTTTTAGATGTTTAATATGGTATTAGGAGGAGAGTTTAGATGAAAGTTACTACCAAGGAAGTTGGTAAAAACAAAGTAGAGTTAACTATTGAAGTCCCGGAAACTGATTTTGAGGTTGCGGTGGAAAAAGCCTATCGCACTATGGTAAAAAAAATCAATGTACCTGGATTTCGCAAGGGCAAGGCCCCCCGTTTTATTATTGAAAATATGTATGGCTGGGAAATATTTTTAGATGACGCACTGCAAAGTGCAGTTCCACAAGCATATTTATCCGCTTTACAGGAAATTGAGTATACTGTAGTTAGTGAACCTGAATATGAAATGGTTCAATTAGAAAAAAACAAGCCTTTAATTTTCAAGGCAGTTGTTTTTGTAAAGCCAGAAATTGTTTTAGGTGATTATAAAGGTTTGGAATTAGAAAAACCTATGGTAAAAATAGAGCCTGAGGAAATTGATCAAGAAATTGAAAACATGCGGCAAAGATATGCTAAATTAGTTGTTTTAAATGGTGAATCTGCGGAAATGGGTGATTTTTTAACCATTAATTTTGTAGGAAAAATAAATGGTGAACCTTTTGAAGGTGGTCAGGCCGAAAATTATTCCTTAGAATTGGGTTCACAGACCTTTATTCCCGGCTTTGAGGAACAGTTGGTGGGTACAAAAACAGGAGAAACTAAAGATTTAGACATAACTTTTCCTCAAGATTATAGTGTAAAGGAATTAGCGGGACAAAAGGTTGTTTTTACGGTTGATGTATTGGAAATTAAACGTAAGGAATTGGCTCCTTTAGATGATGAGTTTGCCAAAGATGTTTCCGAATTTGCTACATTGCAGGAATTACGGGATGAGATAGCGAATAAATTAGAGCAGGTGGCTAAGGAAAATGCGGAAAAGGAATTCAAAGATACCGCTGTCCAAAAGGTTGTTGATAATGCTCAAGTAGAAATTCCCGAGGTGATGATTAATGGGCGCTTGGAAGCAATGGTACAGAATATGGAGATGGGTTTGAGGCAACAGGGTATTCCTTGGGATAAGTTTTTAGAGTTATCTAATCAGACTCAGGAGGATATTGAGGAAAAACTACGTCCCGAAGCTGAGAAAGCACTAGCCAAGGAACTTGTTTTGGAAAAAATTGCTCAGGTGGAAAATATTGTGGTCAGTGCTGAGGAATATGAAGCTAAAATCCGTACAGAGGCTGCTAAAGCTGGCTTACAGGACGAGCAGATCGAAAGGCTTCTGGCAGCAGAACAGCGTGAAACTGGAATAGAATTGAGTATAATGTTAGATAAAGCTGTAGACCTTATAATAGAACAGGCTAATTTAGGGGGGGAATAATAAATGGATTTGACACTTATTCCAATGGTCGTTGAACAAACAGCTCGTGGGGAAAGAGCCTATGATATCTATTCGCGTTTATTAAAGGACCGGATTGTTTTTTTGGGAACGGCAATTAATGATCAAGTGGCTAATTTGGTAATTGCCCAATTATTATTTTTGTATGCCGAAGATCCGGAAAAAGATATTTCCCTATATATTAATAGTCCGGGAGGTTCAATTACCGCTGGCATGGCCATTTATGATACCATGCAATATATTCGGGCTGATGTATCTACAATCTGTGTGGGCCTAGCGGCCTCGATGGGTGCTTTTCTTTTGGCTGCTGGGACCAAAGGTAAGCGTTTTGCTTTGCCTAATGCTGAAATTATGATTCATCAACCTTCTGGTGGAGCTACAGGTCAAGCTACAGATATTGAAATTCATGCCAAAAGAATTATTCATATTAAAGGAAAGTTAAACAAAATTTTAGCCGAGAATACCGGACAGCCTTTAAAAAGAATTGCGGAGGATACGGAAAGAGATCGTTTTATGGATGCGGAAGAAGCTAAAGAATATGGGATTATTGATGACCTTTTATTAAGGATACCTCAGGATCCTAAAACTAAGTAGGCAGAGGTGAGATTATGTATAATTTCGGAGATGAAAAGGGACAAATTAAATGTTCTTTTTGCGGTAAAATACAAGATCAAGTTAGGAAATTAGTAGCTGGGCCCGGTGTTTATATTTGTGATGAATGTATTGAGCTATGTAATGAGATCATTGAAGAAGAACTTTCTGAAGATGTAGAGTTTGAATTAGGGGAATTGCCTAAGCCTAAAGAGATTAAAGCCTTTTTGGATCAGTATGTAGTTGGTCAGGAAGATGCTAAAAAAACTCTAGCTGTTGCCGTTTATAATCATTATAAACGGGTGAAACTTGGTTCTAAAATAGATGATGTAGAATTACAGAAAAGTAATATTGTTATGTTAGGACCTACCGGTAGTGGTAAAACTCTTTTAGCTCAAACTCTAGCCCGCTTTTTAAATGTTCCTTTTGCGATTGCAGATGCCACTTCTTTAACTGAAGCTGGTTATGTTGGTGAAGATGTGGAGAATATTCTTTTAAAATTAATTCAAGCTGCCGATTATGATGTGGAAAAAGCGGAAAAAGGGATTATCTATCTTGATGAAATTGATAAAATAGCTCGGAAATCTGATAATCCTTCAATTACTCGTGATGTATCTGGTGAAGGTGTTCAACAGGCACTTTTAAAGATTTTGGAAGGTACAGTAGCTAGTGTGCCGCCACAAGGTGGACGCAAACACCCACATCAAGAATTTATTCAATTAGACACCTCCAATATATTATTTATTTGTGGTGGTGCTTTCCAAGGGATCGAGAAAATTATTCAAGAACGAATCGGCCAAAGAAAGATGGGTTTTGGTGCCGATATAGTCAAGAAAAATGATTTACGCATCGGGGAATATTTAGCTCAAATTATGCCTGGTGATTTATTGAAATATGGTTTAATACCGGAATTTGTCGGGCGTTTACCGGTAATTGTTACTCTTGATGCTTTGGACGAAGAAGCTTTAATTACTATTTTAACTACACCTAAAAATGCTTTGGTTAAACAATATCAAAAGTTTTTGGAACTGGATAATGTGCTTTTGGAATTTAAGCCCGAAGCCTTACGTGAAATTGCCAAAGAAGCAATTAAACGTGATACTGGAGCTCGTGGTTTAAGATCCATTGTCGAAGATTTAATGAAAAATGTAATGTATGAGGTACCTTCTAGTCCGGAAATCAGAAAATGTATTGTTACTAAAGAAGCTATTCGCAACAAAGAAGAATTACTTTTGGTAACCGGAAGTGGCAGTCATCCTAAAAAGAAAGAAGCTAGTGCTTAAAAGAAACCGGGGCAATGTACCCCGGTTTTTTTTAAATCCGGTTATCAGAATTTATAACTATTCTGTTAACCCTCGGAATGTGTGCTATAAAGAAAAAAGTCTATCTCGTTTGGGGAGCAGTTTGAACCTTTAATAGTTTTTAGGAACTTTTCGATTAGCGATTTCAATAGCTTTTCTAACCATGGAACCACAGTTCCGGGAAGAAATATTACCAAAATCACCATCTTTTTGTACTTGTTCAAAAAAACCCAGTTCTTTGGCACATTCCATTCGCAGAGCATCAGACATAATACTACGACGTTTGCCCATTTGAGTCCATCTCCTTTTTGAGATTGTAGGCTCATTTTATTTTTCCCTTAAAAAGAAAAAAAATGTTACCATCTTTTGCAAAAGTAAAAAGATTATGTCCAGCATAAAAGTTGGTTTAAGTGGTCATGCTACTAGATGATAATAGTAGTGGGGAAGGTGAAATGATGGGACCTTTTAGTGTCAGCAGTATCTTGATTTTTTTACAAATTTTTTTCATTATTGTTGTTGGGGTTTATTTTTTTAATCTCTTAAAAAATCAGCAAGGTAATAAAATGGCTGTAGGGCGTGAGTCGCGTCGGGAAATTGAAAAATTAAATAGTTTGCGCAGGATTAAATTAAGTGAGCCTTTGGCTGAACGTACGCGGCCGCAAAGTTTCCCAGAAATTATAGGTCAAAAGGAGGGTATTGAGGCTCTGCGAGCTGCCTTATGTGGGCCTAATCCACAGCATTTATTGCTTTATGGACCACCTGGTGTAGGTAAAACGGCGGCAGCACGTTTAGTATTAGAGGAGGCTAAAAAAAACCCTTTGTCACCTTTTCGACCAGAGGCTATTTTTATGGAAATTGATGGGGCTACTTCTCGTTTTGATGAACGAGGAATTGCTGATCCTTTAATTGGGTCGGTTCATGATCCTATTTATCAAGGGGCGGGGGCTTTGGGTGTAGCCGGAATTCCCCAACCAAAACCTGGAGCTGTAACTAAAGCCCATGGGGGAATTTTATTTATTGACGAAATCGGAGAACTACATCCTGGTCAAATTAATAAGTTGCTAAAAGTGTTAGAAGATCGTAAGGTAATTTTAGAGAGTGTTTATTATTGCCCGGAAGATGTTAATATTCCCGGTTATATTCATGATATTTTTCAAAAAGGTTTACCAGCTGATTTTCGTTTAATTGGGGCTACAACTAGGCTGCCCCAAGAAATACCGGCAGCCATTCGTTCACGTTGTGTGGAGATTTTTTTCCGGGGTTTGACACCTGCCGAAATAAAAAAAATTGGGCAGAATGCAGCTCGTAAACTAGGAATGCCTATAGAGCCTTTGGCCCTGGAGGTTTTGCAAAAATATGCAGCTAATGGTCGTGAGGCGGTAAACATTATGCAAATAGCCGCTGGAATAGTACTTAATAATCGTAAATTGACAATTGAGCCAGCTGATATAGAATGGGTAGTACAGAGTGGTCATTATGCACCGCGTCCGGAAAAGCAAATTCCTGTGGCTTCACAAATTGGTTTAGCTAATGGTTTGGCGGTTTATGGGGTTAACCAAGGTATGTTGTTGGAAATAGAGGTTTCTGTATTACCGGTAAATGTGGGGCAGGGACAAGTATTGGTTACCGGTATTGTGGAAGAAGAAATGCAGAGTTCGGGTGGGCAAACTAGAAAGCGGAAAAGCACGATTAAAGGTTCGGTAGAAACGGTTCTTACGGTTTTAAGGCATAAATTTGCTCTCACCTGTTGTGATTATGATGTTCATGTTAATTTTCCGGGGGGATTGCCTACTGATGGACCTTCGGCTGGGATTGCTATCGCTACCGCTGTTTTTTCCGCTATAGAGCAGATACCAGTTAAACATGAAGTAGCTCTAACAGGTGAATTGTCTGTGCGGGGTTATGTTAAACCAGTTGGAGGAATAGTGGCTAAAATTGAGGCTGCTAAACAGGCTGGTGCTAAACAGGTTCTAATTCCTCGAGAAAATTGGCAGTCGGTTTTTACAGGTAGAGAGGATATTGAAATTATTCCTGTGGAAAAATTAGAGGAGGTTTTGGAAAAGGCACTAGAATATACCGTACCTAAAGTAAAAAGATTAGTCCCTCAAGGTACACCACAAGATAGTGTTTGTGTATGAATTAGCAATTATTAATATTGGAGGAGCGAAATACTATGACGGAAAAAAAGAAGAAGACATTACCATTGTTGCCTTTACGTGGAGTTCTGGTATTTCCTTATTTAATTGTTCACTTAGATGTTGGTAGGGAAAAATCAATAAAAGCCGTGGAAGAAGCACTCTTAAAAGAAAGGGAGATTTTTTTGGCAACTCAACATGAATATCAGGTTGAGGAGCCAAAAGAAAAAGATATTTATCAAGTAGGTTGTTTAGCCGAAATTAAACAGGCACTTAAATTGCCCGGTGGGGCTATGCGGATTTTGGTTGAAGGGCTTCAAAGAGGTAGTATTGTTGAGTATGTATCTCTGAAGCCTTTCTATCAGGTAGAGGTACAAGTTTATGAGGAAACTGTGGAGAAAACTTTGGAAATAGAGGCTTTGATGCGTAATTTAGTGGGACTTTTCGAAGAATATATTAAATTGAATCGTCAAATAGCACCAGAGGCGGTTTCGGCTATTACGACTATTGATGAGCCTAATCGTTTGGCCGATTTGGTGGCTGCTCATTTATCATTAAAAATTGAAGACAAACAAGAACTTTTAGAGGCTTTGGATTTACAAAAACGACTGGAAAAGTTGTGTATGATTTTATCCAAGGAAATAGAAATATTGCAATTAGGGCAAAAGATTAATTTAAGAGTTCGTCGGCAGATGGAAAAATTACAAAAGGAATATTATTTACGTGAACAAATGAAGGCCATTCAAAAGGAATTAGGTGAACGTGATGGTTTAAGTGCGGAAATTCAAGAATATCGTGAAAAAATTACGGAAGCTCATTTACCTGAAGAGGCGGAAAAAAAGGCTTTAAAAGAAGTAGAACGTTTGGAAAAAATGCCGCCACTTTCTCCGGAAGCAGCGGTAATTAGAAATTATTTAGATTGGTTGATTGTGCTTCCTTGGGCTAAAATTAGTGAAGATCAAGTAGATCTTAAAAAAGCTGCGGCTATTTTAGATGAAGATCATTATGGTTTAAAAAAGCCTAAGGAACGTATTTTGGAATATCTAGCAGTTAGAAAACTAACTCAAAAAATTAAAGGTCCAATTATTTGTTTTGTTGGTCCACCAGGTGTAGGTAAAACCTCTTTGGCTAAATCGGTAGCTCGAGCATTAGGTCGTAAGTTTGTCCGTATGTCTCTGGGGGGAGTGCGTGATGAAGCGGAAATTCGCGGTCATCGTCGTACTTATGTAGGGGCTATGCCTGGACGAATTGTGCAGGGATTAAAGAATGCTGGTACTAAAAATCCTGTTTTCCTTTTAGATGAAATCGATAAAATGAGTACCGATTTTCGCGGTGATCCTGCGTCCGCACTTTTGGAAGTGCTAGATCCAGAACAAAACAATACTTTTAGTGATCATTATATTGAAGTACCGGTTGATTTATCGCAAGTGCTGTTTATCACTACAGCTAATGTGGCTTATAAAATACCGCGGCCACTTTTGGATCGTATGGAAGTAATAGATTTATCAGGTTATACAGAAGTGGAAAAATTTCAGATAGCTCAAAAATTTTTATTACCCAAACAGATTAAGGAAAATGGTTTGCTGGCTGAACAATTTTCCATAAGTAAAAAAGCCCTAATGGCTTTAATTAGGTATTATACTCGGGAAGCCGGGGTGCGTAATTTGGAACGTGAATTGGCTAGCCTTTGTCGTAAAGCAGCTAAAATAATTGCTGCAGATTCCCCAAGAAAGGTTAAAATTACTGTTCGTAATCTTAAAAAATATTTAGGTGTGCCCCGTTATCGTTATGGTGTTTTCGATAAAGAAAATTTGGTGGGGGTAGCGACAGGATTGGCGTGGACAGAGGTTGGTGGAGATTTATTAAATGTAGAGGTGGCTCTTTTACCGGGTAAAGGTAAATTAATTTTAACTGGTAAATTAGGTGAAGTGATGAAGGAATCTGCACAAGCAGGTTATACCTATATTCGTTCTTGTTTTAAGGAATTAGGTGTTTCGGAAGATTTGCAGGGTAAATTTGATGTGCATATTCATGTTCCTGAAGGAGCCATCCCCAAAGATGGTCCTTCAGCGGGAATTACTATGGCTACGGCTTTAGCCTCGGCTTTGACTAACCGTAAAGTTAAAAGCAGAGTAGCCATGACTGGTGAAATTACCTTACGCGGTCGTATACTGCCAGTAGGTGGAATTAAAGAAAAGGTATTGGCCGCCCATCGAGCAGGTAGTAAAATTATTCTTTTACCTCAGGAAAATAAAAAAGATTTAGAGGAAATTCCGCAGAAAATAAAACGTGATTTACAGTTTGAGTTTGTGGAAAAAATGTCTGAAGTTTTGGCAATAGCTTTGGAGGCGAGGGGCTGTTGACATGAAACTATAAAATATTATAGAACCAGCTTGCTAAACTATAACTTTTGTGTTATATTATTAGCAGGAGGTGACAAACAATGAAGCAATATACAATAGGGCAATT
>DUTS01000081.1 GCA_012841935.1 Clostridia bacterium | reverse complement strand
GGATTACCACCTAAAATAATATCTGTACCCCTTCCCGCCATATTAGTTGAAACCGTAATAGCCCCCTGCCGACCTGCCTGAGCAATAATTTGGGCTTCCCAATCATGATATTTAGCATTTAAAACTTGATGGGAGATACCCCTTTTCTTTAAGAGCTTACTTAACAGTTCCGATTTTTCGATAGAAATGGTCCCCACTAATACTGGTTGTCCCTTTTGATGTCTAGCAGCAATATCTTCAACTACAGCTTCAAATTTACCTTTTTCCGAACGATAAATCAAATCTGACAAATCTTCACGAATCATCGGTTTATTAGTGGGCACCACCATAACCTCAAGATTATAAATTTTTCTAAACTCTTCTTCTTCGGTAACCGCTGTACCTGTCATTCCAGCTAATTTAGCATACATCCGAAAATAATTTTGAAAGGTAATCGTCGCCAAAGTTTGCGATTCCCTTTCTATGGTTACCCCTTCTTTAGCTTCAATAGCCTGATGTAATCCTTCACTATAACGCCGACCATACATTAACCTGCCTGTGAATTCATCCACAATTATAATTTGACCATCTTTAACTACATAATCAACATCACGTTTTAGTAAAGCATGAGCATAAAGAGCCTGATTAAGATGATGACTTATTTCCATATTAACTTCATCATATAAATTAGCTACAGCCAACATTTTTTCCGCTTTACTAACTCCATCCTCAGTTAAGGTTACCACTTTAGCCTTTTCATCCACATTATAATCTATCCCTTTTTTAAAACGAGGAATAATTTTAGCTACCTGCTGATACAAATCTTTAGGTCGAGCCACTGGACCGGAAATAATTAAGGGTGTACGGGCTTCATCAATTAAAATACTATCAACTTCGTCCACAATGGCATAATGCAAATCCCTCTGCACCAAATGTTCAGGATGAGTAACCATATGGTCGCGCAAATAATCAAAACCAAATTCATTATTTGTACCAAAAGTAATATCTGCAGCATATGCTGCTTTACGTTCCGCAAAATCCAAACCGTGAACAATTAAACCAACCGTTAAACCCAAAAACCGATAAATTTGTCCCATCCATTCACTATCCCGGCGAGCCAAATAATCATTAACAGTAACAATATGCACACCTTTACCAGTTAAGGCATTTAAATAAGCCGGGAGAGTAGCTACTAATGTTTTACCCTCCCCAGTTTTCATTTCGGCAATATTGCCTTGATTTAGAACCATCCCCCCAATTAATTGCACATCAAAATGCCTTAACCCTAAAACCCGCCGCGAAGTCTCCCTAACCACAGCAAAAGCTTCTGGTAAAAGATCTGCCAACTTTTCACCCTCGGCTAAACGAGCTTTAAATTCAGCAGTTTTATTCTTTAATTGCCGATCACTCAGAGCCTGCATTTCAGGCTCTAAGGCATTAATCAACTCAACCTTTTTACTTAAACGTTTAATTTCTTTAGCATTAGGATCCAAAATATTTTTTAATAATCCCCAAACCACCTGTCAGCACCTGCTTTTCCTTTAATCATCTTATTTTAACATTTTAGCTAATATTGTGCAATTCGACTCAGCGAGCAGATTACGTAAGGAATCAGTCAACTTTACCTGTACCGGTAATTCGGCCAATTGCCGACGCTTTTTTTCCGGAATAAAAGCCGTTAACTTTCTTTCACTAATAAAATTAGTTTCTAGTGCCTTATTCTTTAAATAAATCTGACAGTCAGGTACAAAATTAGCCCCTTTAACTTCTAAAAAACCATCTTTAAATTGCAAGTCTTCAATTATCATTTGTCCCCTACCCAAAAAATAGTCAGCTTGGGCTATCTCCGGACTTTCCCCTTGATAAAGATATTTTTCACCAAACAATAAATCATATTGTAATAACTGATAATCCCCAAATACACTAGGATCAATAGCGGCTTTTTGGCAAAATGCCCGATTGGGAATCAAAGGTACTTCTTCGGCTTTTGCCTGTAAAAATTGAAAATAAGGGGAGCCCTTTAAACCCGCCCTTTGTAATAAATAAGCACCTAAATAAGAGGCATTTAAATTAATTTCTTCCTGTTCAGTTAAATAATTACTCCAAAACAACAAAGGCACAGAATACATTTTCCGATATTCTTCATAACTGCCATCTTCTTGATAATAACCTACTTCACGATATACTTGATAATTCTCACCCAAAAAAGGTAAATGATCTCCAAAAAAAACAATGATGGTTGGTTGAGTATCTTTTTCAAAATGCTCGACTAACATTCGTAAAGCCCGATCAGCATCTAATAATCCCTGTGCATAAACTTCTAAATAATATTTACCATCATCGGAAAGATCACCACTAACTTTTATTTCCGAACCCTTTTCATAACCAAAACCATAAGGACCATGATTTTGCATAGTTACCGCAAAAATAAAGCTGGGGTCTCTGCTAGCTTGAACTTCCTCAATAATTAAATCAGAAACCTCATGATCAGCAATATAACAATATCTTTCTATTTGCGGATTAACAAAAAACTCACTACTAATAAATTTAGAAAACCCTAAATTACGAAAAACCTCATTTCGCCGATAAAACCAATTATGATAAGAATGAATCGCTGCTGTATAATAGCCCTGTCCAGCTAATACACTAGCTAAAGACTCCACCGGCTGCCGCACATACTGAGCATAGGCAATCGAACCACCTGGTAAAAATTGTGTAGAATTTCCGGTTAAAACCTCAAATTCAGTATTAACAGTAGCCCCTCCAAAAACAGGCACCATTAAAGTACCCCCACTGTGCTCCTTCTGCAGAGCCCGAAAAAATGGCAGTGGATCCCGGCTAAAGCTAACTCCAGGCAGCAAACAGGGATCCCAAAAGGCTTCATTCATAATAATAATAATATTAGGCTTAATACCCGGATTGCTCCAAGCCGGCTGTTCATTATAATCCTCAATAATTTCCCTAATTTTTTCCGGCTGATACCCTTCAGGTTCCTGTACCGAAAGCCACTGTAAATTCAAGCAAAAAGAAAGCAATAAACCATTTTGCTGAGCATTTAATTTTTGATCCCAAGTAACACATTCCAAATCAAAAGTACGCTTCAAAGCTAAAGGTCGGTTTAAACAAATTGAACTTAAAATTAAACAGGCCAAAAAAATAAACAATATTCTTTCTAACCAAGAATAACGATAAACCTTCTTACCCCAAAAACGGAACAAAAAAACACCCAATAAAATAATGGCCACAAGATAAAAAACAACCTGAGCATTAATAAAATCAGTAAAATAATTAACAATATCAGTAGTTTCTTTACCCAAAACAAAATCCCAGGGTAAAAGAGGTTCTTTTAAAAACATTTGCTTTAAACTACTTACTAAAGCAAATAAACTGGTAATAATCAAGCTAACAAAAAAAGCCAGTTTTAGTTCCCGCAAAATAGCTGCACCAATACACAAGATCGCCACAAACAATAAAAAACTGACCGTAAATTCTCCCGTCCGCGTAAACGGCCAAGCAGCAAAAGAAAGCAAATCGGCCCGCTGTATAATTTCCACCAGTGATAGTAAAATTAACGGCAGCACTAAAAAAGTCAACAAATATGATTTAATTTTTTTCATTCAAAGGCCCCCACTCGCCAAGTCAACATCTTTTTTTAGTTTACCGACAACCTCTTTTTTTGTCAATTAATATTCAAGACATAGAAAAAGCGGGGAAATATCGCTTTCCCCGCTTAGACTTCAGGTTCCAATAAACCATAATTACCATCTTTCCGACAGTAGACAACATTTACCTGTTCTGTTTCCGCATTAGTGAACATAAAAAAACTATGTCCTAGTAAATTCATTTGTAAAAGTGCCTCTTCCACAGACATCGGTTTTATTGCAAACCGTTTAGTCCGCACTAAACGTGGACTTTCAGCTTCAGGTTCTTTTTTAACCAAATCCTGTGCCAAGTCCTTAATACTAGCACCTCTCTTTTTATTAAATCGTGCCTTATATTTTTTGATCTGTTTTTCTAATTTATCTACTACTAAATCCAGGGATGAATACATATCTGTTGTCTCTTCTTCTCCACGTAAAAGATAGCCATTGAGAGGAATTGTAACTTCTACACGCTGACGTTCCTTTTCCACCGATAAAGTAACAATCGCTTCCGGGGGATTATCAAAGTACTTATCCAACTTACCTAATTTTTTAGTGGCATGTTTTTTCAATGCCTCCGTGACCTGCATGTTTTTACCTCTAAATTGAAAAATCATTTTGCCCCTCCTCTCTGATCCTTAAAATCCTCTCTATAATAATTATTCTCCTTTTAATAAAAAAAACCTGCCTCAAACAAAAAACCCCGGTAAAAATACCGGGGTGTTTTTAACATTTAAACCTTACTAACATTAGCTGCTTGCAAACCTTTAGGCCCCTCTACGATTTCAAATTCAACAACATCTCCCTCATATAAAGTTTTAAACCCCTCTTCCTGAATAGCAGTAAAATGAACAAAAACATCACTGCCTTCATCCCGCTCGATAAACCCATAACCCTTTTCCTTGTTGAACCACTTCACTTTTCCTTGCATGTAAAACATTCCTCCTAAAATGTAACTGATAGATTAAATCTACTTTGCTGATTATAGCACTACCGGGAAATGATGTCAAACAAATCCGGAATCTTTTCACAAAATCTTACTCAAAAAGGCTCTAGTCCTTTCACAGTGGGCTTCCTTGAAGATATTTTCTGGAGGACCCTCTTCCACAATTTGCCCTTCATCCATAAAAAGCACCCGATCTCCCACTTCCCTAGCAAACCCCATTTCATGAGTCACTACAATCATGGTCATCCCTTCTTCCGCCAAATCCCGCATCACAGCCAAAACTTCACCTACCATTTCCGGATCCAAGGCCGAAGTAGGTTCATCAAATAGCATTACCTTAGGCTGCATAGCTAGAGCCCGAGCAATGGCTGCTCTCTGCTGCTGGCCACCAGAAAGAGCACTAGGATAAACTAAAGCCTTATCTAGTAAACCAATCTTTTGTAGTAAATTACGGGCTTTCTCTTCAGCCGCCTCACGGGATAATCTCCTAACTTTCATCGGTGCCAAAATAATATTTTCCAACACAGTTTTGTGAGGAAACAAATTAAAATGCTGAAAAACCATGCCTACTTCAGCCCGTAAAAGATTAATATCTGTACAAGGATCAGTAACCACCAAATCATTAATCACAATTTTTCCGGCTGTCGGTTGCTCCAATAAATTTAAACAGCGTAAAAAAGTACTTTTTCCCGAACCAGAAGGACCAATAACTACAACCACTTCTTTTTTCTTAATTTCAGTAGTTATACCTTTTAATACCTCCAACTGACCAAAAGATTTATATAAATCAGTTACTGTAATCACTGACCGCCAGCCTCCTCTCCGCATAAGTCACCAAACGAGAGATGCTTAAAGTCATCACCAAATAAATTAATAGAATCCCCAAATAAACGGGAAAAGAGGCAAAAGTTACCGAAATATAAAGTTGTCCTTTACGGGTTAATTCTTCAACCCCAATCACCATTAATAAGGAAGTATCCTTGAGCATAGCTATAAATTCATTACCCAAAGGAGGAATAATCCTTTTAAAAGCTTGTGGCAAAATAATGTACCTCATAGTTTGCCCTTTCGTCATTCCTAAGGAACGGGCCGCCTCTGTCTGTCCCCGTTCAATAGATTGAATTCCGGCACGCACTATTTCAGCAACATAAGCACCAGAATTGATGGCACAAGCAGTTACCCCAGCCACATAAACATTAATTGGCATCTGCTGTTTAGTAATCATCAACAAAAGATGGGGAATCCCGAAATAAAGTAACAAAATTTGTACCAACAAAGGAGTGCCTCGAATAAAATCAATATAAATTCGAGCTAAAGTCCTTACTAAAAAATTATCTGCCAAACGTGCTATACCCATAACTAACCCAATTACTACTCCACCGGTAACAGCTAGTGCAGTAATCCACAAAGTGGTTACCGCCCCTGCTAACAGGAGCGGTAATACCTCCCAAAAGGCTTCCCCAAAATTAATAATTGTTCTTCACCTCTTTATTCAGGCCATGCATTCTCCGGCAAATCATATTTCTCCAATAGTTCCTCATATTTCCCACTGGCCATTACTTTGTCTAAACCGGCATCCAATTTTTCCAATAATTCTTCATTACCTTTAGCCACCGCAAAACCATATTGTTCACTATCTAAAGGTTCACCCACAATTTTAATCTCCTGCTGTCCCTTTTTAATAAACTCCTGAGTAACTGGTAAATCATTAATTACCGCATCTACGGATCCTTTTGCCAATTCTGCCATTAAAACATCAATGGTATCAAACGTTTTAACCTGTTCCACAATTCCCGCATCCTTCAAAGCATTAGCTTTTTTAGCCCCGGTAGTACCAATCTGTACCGCTACCTTAGTTCCCTTTAAATCAGCTTCAGATTTAATAGTCTCATTATTTTTGGCCACCGCCAAAGCTAATCCAGAATTAACATAGGGCTTAGTAAAATCAACTTGCTTACTTCTTTTTTCATCAATCGTCATTCCCGAAGCAACAATATCGATTGTCCCAGTTTGTAATGCTGGTATCAAAGCATCAAAACCAAAACTAAGTACCTCGACTTGAAAACCCTCTTCCTCGGCAATAGCCTTAATCAAATCAATGTCAAAACCGGTAATCTCATCTGTTTCAATGTCCTTGTACTCAAAAGGAGGGAATGTCGGTTCACACCCTACCTGATAAACAACCTCTTCACTAGGCTGTTTACCACAAGCAGTTCCTATCAACACCAAAACTAAAACCACTACTAACCATAATTTCCTCTTCTGCATTTTCAAAGCCTCCTTATTCACTTAATAATAACAATTATATAGGGATCTGTATATTTAAGCAATAGCACTAAAAAATATGTAAGATCTAGCCCAAAACATATTTTCTCTCCTTTTTTTCATAAAAATCTGTGGATAATGTGAGCAACTCTGTTAATAACTCACTTAATCGCCTTTTTAGCTGTGGATAAAAAAGGACCTAAAAAATATTTTTATTATCCCCCAAAAAAAAAGAACAACCCTTTGATTGTCCTTTATTCAGTATAATCAATAAAAACCCCTTCTTCATTCAAGGGGGAAGCCTGATAAGCCTCATCTGCCTTTTTATTCTTTTGTAAAATCCGCAATTGTTCCTGTGTCTTTTGCATTACCTTTCTTAAGGTAATTTCATTCTTTTGATCCACTTTTTTAAGCTTTTCTACTAAAATTTTTAATTCCCCTAAAACATCCGCCAAAGCCTTTACTCCAGGTCCTGTAATTTTTTCCTGAATACTACTTATCTTAAATTCCTCTATTCCCAAAGCATCCCTAATTTCCTTTTTTAAATCAACCAAGCCCACATTCATTTTATCCAAAGTAACCATTAATTCTTGCCGCTGTTCAATTAAATTAAACAACTTTTCCATATTTACTTCTTCCTCATTTAAAACAACCTCCTGCTCTCGGGCCACCTCCAACATTTTCTGATAATAAACTTTTTGTTCTTGATATCCTTTGGCCATGCGTTTGAAAACTAAATTTAAAAGTTTAGCCTTCAAGACCACCACCACCTACCGCCAATTTCTTGGTCCCACGCACCTGTGCAGCCGCTTCAGCCCAAGTCTGCCTTAATTCAATTAACATTACTAAAATTTCGTTTAATAACACGAGATCCTTTTTCATGTTCACAGTAATTAAACTTCTATAAAGATAATCATACAAAGCATATAACTGCTCAGTAAACTCAAAATTTCTTTCCAAAGAATTCATTAACTCCAAAACAATTTCTTGAGCCCGAATTAAGGCCTGATATGCTTCCTCCAGCCGCTCCCCCTCGATAGCTTCATTAGCCTGTTTACAAAAGCGAATCGCTCCATCAAAAAGCATTAACAATAACTTATCCGCTGGTGCAGTAAACACCTGCTGTTGTTGATATTGTTGATATTGATGATAATTTGTCATCACTTTTTCCCTCCCTAAAATCCTCCACCAAATTGTTCCATTAACCAAGCACTTTGCTGGTTCATTTGGTTAATGGCCTTTTCCATAGCTGTAAACTGCTGCCAATAACGGGCTTCCCTTTTAACTAAATAATAATTAATGGTATCAATTCTATCTTCTAGTTGACCAATATTTTTATCAATCATACTAATACTGCCATGAGTAGTTACAAAATCAAGTAACATTAAAGAACTAACACTACGATATAAATTACTATCTTCCCCAGTACCCGCCTGAGTAATAACTCCCTTCATCTCCACTATCAAATTGTCATATAAACGTGTAATTAATCCACTTTGGGCCCGCTTAGCCTTAATTTCCTCTGCTGACAATTGATCTTCCGATTTTAAAGCCAAATGTGAATCCGCAGTTTTAAAAAATAATTCTAAAACCCCATCCACATCTGTTAATACCGCCTCTGTTAATTTAGCAGTATCCACAACTAATTTACCGCCCCGTGAACCGGCTACATACCCCTCAGTCGTAATGCCTAATTGAGTCAATTGGGAAAAACTCCCCTCTACCCCCTCTACCACTTGATACATTCCCATGCGCATCGTCTGCAGCATTTTTTCTAGCAAACGATCACTTTTTAATAAGCCGCTTTTGGCCTTAGACTCCCACTTTTCAATCTGCTTTTCCGTCATTTCCTCTTTCTGCTCATCTGTCAGCGGCTTAAAATCCGGATACCTTTTTTCACCTACCAACAAATTAAGCTTATCAACCAATTCATTATAAGCATCTACAAAATCAGTAACCTTTTTAACAACTTCATCTACATTAGTAGCCACACTAATTCGTGTCATACCTGTTTCTTTTAAGGTTATCTGCACCCCATTTAAGATAAAAGTATTATTCTCTTGGGTAATTCCCTCAGCTGCTCCCCAATTAAATAAAGCATCTTTCCCAGAATAAACAACACCCTCTTCACACCCCAACTTTAGTGCACTATCCACACCCACCATAAAACTAATACCCTCTTCCACAATCTTCACGGTTTGCCCACTGCCACTTTGCGTAGTCTGCAAGAAAAAACGATCCATTGTTTGATCATAAATCGCCTTGACCCCAATATCAGCCTGATTAATTTCATTAACCACATCTGAAATATGTACTGAACTCAGATCACTTTTTGTAATTCGCACTTCACCCCGATTGGTGACAATCGTAAAATCTATTTCCCCTTCTAAACCAAACTGCTCTGCCAAATTCCCCTTATTTCCAACCGAAATAGGTTCCTTACTAGCTACCGCCCAATTAGCAGCCAATTGCAAAACTTCTAGCTCATAATTACCTTCTACAGCTCCAGCCATTGCCCTAGCCTCTGCTACCTGATTAGTTACATAAGCACTCTTCACCCAATCTAAATTCTTTACTCCTCCACTAACTAACCCTCCAAAAACAGTAGTCTGAGTCAGTCCAAAAGCCTTCTTGCTTTCCAAGATAAAATTAGCCACCAAACGATTTACCGTCTGGTATGCTTCCTGTTTCCATTCTAAAGTCTGCTTATTTTGTTCAACCACATCTACCTTTTTTCTTTCAGCCCGCATCATCTCTTGAACAATTTCATCAATATCCATACCAGAGGCTAAACCACTAATTCGCATTTTCTTACCCCCTAAACAGTTTCATCTACCAACAAACCAGCACACTCCAACATTTGAGCTACCATATCCAAAACCTTTTCCGGCGGAATTTCTCGAATCAATTCTTCTTCCCGATATACTCTTACAACAATCTGCCTAGTCTTTTCATGAATCGAGAATTCTAAATAAGTATTATAGAACTCAATTTTTTGATTAGCTTTTTCGATAGCCTGAATAACCTCTTCTTCTGTGATCTCCTTTTTTCCTTCATTTTCTACAACCTTTTGCAAATTATTTTCCTGTACCTCCTCATTAGCCCTCACCAACAAATTTACCCCTTCTACCCGCATCATCCTCCCTCACTTTCCTAAAAGAGTCCCTACTACCTTATCGAACAAAACTCCCCAAAAATTTAGCCCTAAGAAAAAAAAGCGGGCAAGGAATCCCTTACCCGCTTTCCCCTACCTTAAAAGCTGTAATACACCCTGTGGCTGTTGATTAGCTTGAGCCAACATGGCCTGAGCAGCTTGCGTAAGAATAGCTGTCTTCGTGAATTCCATAATTTCTCTAGCCATATCCACATCACGAATCCGCGATTCCGCAGCTGTCAAGTTTTCCGCAGCAGTATCTACATTACTGATTGTATGCTCCAAGCGGTTCTGATAAGCACCTAAAGCAGAACGCTGTGTAGAAACAGCTTTAATAGCACCATCTAAGGCAACCAAAGCTTCATTGGCTCCATCTTTATCAGCAATACTAGTAGTAGCTACACCCAAAGCCCCAGCATCCATATTATTAATGGCAATTTCTATTGTTTGATTTTCATTAGCTCCAATTTGCAAGCTTAATTCCGAGCCGGATTCAACCGTAAATGTAACATCAGTTTCATCTGCAAAACTAGAATTAATTCTAAGGACTACACCTAAATCTGCAGTATCATCTTTTAGCTCAATAGTAGCTACCCCAAAACCTTCTGGTACTTCCACATCTTCTATTTCTATAGTAGTAGGATCCTCTTCCCCTTCAGCAGGGAGAGTTACAGTTAAAGTAGTTTCATCCAATTCCAACTTATATTCCCCAGCTTCCGCACCGGCAATAGTAATCCCGGCTACACCGGCTTCTGCTAAGTCCTCCACTGAGTCCTCGTCTAATTTCCCTCCACCTAACTCACCATTTAACAGCACCTTACCGTTAAATTGAGTAGTATCGGCAATCCGATCAATTTCAGCAATTAATGCCATAAATTCTTCATTCAAAGCTCCACGGTCTTCAGCTTCGTTGGTATCATTAAGTGATTGAACGGTTAGTTCCCGCATTCTTTGTAAGATAGCATGAGTTTCACTTAAAGCACCTTCCGCGGTTTGAATTAGGGAAATACCGTCTTGGGCATTTTTAGAAGCCATTTCTAGACCTCTAATTTGTCCTCTCATCTTTTCACTGATGGCCAAGCCAGCTGCATCGTCCCCAGCTCTGTTAATTCTAAGACCAGATGATAATTTTTCAATAGCCTTAGAACTAGCTTCATTGTTCACCGTTAACTGACGATACGTGTTTAACGCTGCAATGTTGTGATTAATTCTCATTTTTGAATTCCTCCTTGAATATTTTATATTTTCTTCATCCTTGAAGAAAAGGTAAAAATTATATAGGGCCCTTACATAATTTTATCCTTCAATTATCATATCGAAAAGTATTGAGAAAAGTTTAGTCTTTTAAACAACTTTTTTAGGAAAATACGTTAAAAAAGAGGAAAACGCCAAACCCCTATTTCATGATTTAGCGTCTATTTCCCGAAAGAATTCCCCCAATTTATTGTTTAACTCTTGAGTAAATACACTTTGACCAGCTCGACGATTTTCCGCGGCTATTTCCAAAAAGATTTCTTTACGATACACCGGATACTTTTGTGGGGCTTCCACCCCGAGGCGAATTTGAGTAGGTGTAATTTCGAGCACCACTATTTCTATTTCATCACCAATCATAATACTTTCATTTTTTTTGCGTGTTAGGACTAGCATAATGCTCCCCTCCCCTTACTGTTTGCATTTCCGGCCATAATTGATGCTTCGTGTTATAGTTCTGCTGATAAAGGACGATTTGTTTACCTTTTTTTAATGATATGTTAATTACTAGGGGAGCTAATAAATTAACAGTAGCCTTTTTTATGTCCCCGGGAATAGCAGTAATACAAAACACCGCCAATTCCTCAGGTTTCTTAATTTCTAATTCAGCTTGATCAGCCGCAGATAATCGAAATTCATAATCAGGTTTAAATAAAAAAGGATTGAGAACCAGAAAAGCTAATTGAGATTCTTCAATAGATTGTAAATGCCAAAGCGGATGTTCTTGTTCAATCAGCACATAATGGTGCTTATCTTCAAAAGCGAAAAGCCCTTGGGGAAAAAAAATAATTTTCTCTGCGGGTATTTCCATATTTCCCAAATACTTTGTTTCAATAAACATTATTTTCCCTCACTTTATGCCTGTAAATCAACATAGTTTATTTCTACACGACCATATTGTTGAATATAAATATCTAGTTGACCGGGATGATAAGTAATTTCCGGAAACCGTGGTGTATAATGAATAAAACCCTCAATGATCCGCCAATCTAGTTTTAGATCTCCGGTAACTTCAAATTTAGGTTGTTCCTGAGGAATAAAAGCAATGTTCCATTCATGGTCATTAAAGCGTTCCATTCTTTGCCAAGCCAATTCCCCGAACATATCACCTTGATAGTTTTCTATTGCCGCTAACTGGTCTCCCTCTTGAGCCAAATGACCAATTTCTTCGAATGCAATTTCTTTGGCCAATTCCGCGGTTTCCCGCACCATTTCTACCGTATTTTTAATCCCATATTCAGCAAAACAAGCTTTTTGATCAATGTGCACCTTAACAGGTTCACGCTCGATCACTAATTCCGTTTTCTGCTGTTTTACCTCCAATTCACCCCGGGGTTGCTTTATTTCCAAAACAGGAGGAGTCGTCCGCAGGCCAATTTGAGTTGGTATTGTCCGAATTTCCAAGGACACTGCCTCCACCCCCTTTAATTAT
>DUTS01000080.1 GCA_012841935.1 Clostridia bacterium | reverse complement strand
TTCGTTGTACCCGAAGTTAAGCCCTTGGACTGTTATATCAAACAGCGGTAGGTTTTATCCGAAACTGGACAGGAAGAACAGGGAAACAAACAGAACTTATAGAGTTTTATAAGGTTTTGGCAACGGGAAGCAAAATGGTAACAAAATTAGGAATTAACGGTTTTGGCCGCATTGGAAGGTTGTGTCTGCGAGCCGCTTTAGAAAACCCGGATGTTGAGGTAGTAGCCATCAACGGTACTTCAGCACCTGAATCTTTAGCTCATCTTTTAAAATATGATTCTGTACATGGCAAATTAAATAAGCAAATTGAAACTACTGAAGACCAAATAATAATTGACGGACAAGTCATTCAAATTCTATCTGATCGCAATCCGACCAATTTACCCTGGGGCGACCTAGATGTAGACATTGTCATTGAAGCCACAGGACAATTCCGGACAGGAGAAAGCTGTCAAGTACATCTAGACAATGGAGCCCAAAAAGTAATTATTACCGCACCAGCTAAAAACGAAGACATTACCATAGTTCTCGGTGTCAATGAGACTGACTATAATCCAGACAAACACCACATCATCTCTAATGCCTCCTGTACCACCAATTGTTTAGCCCCAATAGCTAAAGTAATTAATGATCAATTTGGCATTATCTCAGGTTTTATGACTACCATACATGCCTTTACCACCGATCAACGCAGTTTAGATAACCGCCACAAAGATTTACGAAGGGCAAGAGGTTTTACGCAATCTATGATTCCCACAACTACTGGGGCAGCCAAATCCGTTGGTGTAGTCATCCCCGAACTTAAGGGTAAATTAAATGGTATTTCCGTACGTGTACCTGTAGCTAATGTTTCCTTAGTGGATCTTGTGGTTGAACTAAAAGAAGAAGTCACCATTGAAAAAATTAATCAATCCCTTGAAGAAGCTTCTCAAGGTTCTTTAAAAAACATTTTAGGCTATTGCCGCGAACCATTGGTTTCAATTGATTTCTTAGGTGATTCCCGTTCCGCAATTGTCGATTCACTTTCCACAATGGTCATTGATCCCCATTTAGCCAAAATATTAGCCTGGTATGATAATGAATGGGGTTACTCCTGCCGTGTAATTGACTTAGCGGCTTATATTAGTAAACAATAAAAAAGGCCAAGCGGCCTTTTTTTTATTTCCTTTAACTTACTGCAAAAAAAAGAAAACTTTAGGATAGAATAAGACTAAATAAGGAGTGAACTAAATGCCTAATCAATCAATAGATATCACTGCACTTAGTAAAAAATATAAATGTGATGTCCACAAAATTATTAGAGCTTGGAAAAAAGACATTGAAGATCACGAATTATCCCTAATCACCGGAATTGACGAATTTAAACTAAATCAAATTCGACAGGAAATTACCCTTTATCATGAACGTGAACGCCAATACCGTTTTACCAGCCGTTACTCAACCTTTATTTAAAAAGACAGAGCAGAACAATCACAAAAAGAGCAGGCACATAGTTCATTATTTTTAAATCAGTAACTTTTAACATATTTAAAGCTATACCAATAATTAATAAGGAGCCAACACAGGTAAGTTCCTGAATCATTTCCGAGGTTAAATAAGGTTCAATTATTCCAGATAAAACAACCAATCCACCTTGATAAAAAAACAATGGTATTACCGCCAAGATAACCCCCACACCCAAAGTAGAGGCAAGTACAAAGGCCGCAGTGCCATCCAAAAGAGACTTGGCCATTAATATTTCATGTGTACCACTTAAACCACTCTGCAATGAACCTATTATAGCCATTGCCCCCACACAAAATAACAAACTAGCCGTGATAAAACCCTGAACTATTTGTGAATCAACCTGTAATTTTTTAACCCTCCGCTCGATTCTTCCTTCTAGATCAAAGCCTTCTCCACATAATGCACCTAAAACCACCGCTAAAATTACCAAAAGCACATTTTCCCCTTCTAAAGAACCACTAATACCAATTAACAGGACACATAAAGCCAGACCATTCATAATAGTTTCACTTATTCTATCAGATAAACCCCTCCCTAATAAAAGCCCTATACAGCCACCTAAAATAACCGCAAAAGAATTCAAGAACACCCCTAACAACATAATTAGTCCCTCCCGTAGTCCTCTCAGTTTAACACAGCCACTCCGGGAAGACAATTTATATAAACAAATAATTTAAAAATGCTACTAACAACAATCCAGGCACTCCCAAAACACCCACCCCAATTACACTTACCGGGTTTACCGGTAAACGGAAACCCAAATAATAACCTAAAAAATTAAAACACACTAAAACAATTAAAGCTATAACACAATGCCCCAAAAAGCGGGTAACAATTTTTAAAGGTCCCAAAGCCAAACGAATCAACAAATAAAGAACTATTAATAATAAAAGGGTTGCTAATATTACACCTATTTCCATATTACTACCTCCACAAAACTATTTATAAAGCATATAAAGATCCTCGTGAATTACCTTTTCTTCACGAGCTTTTTTTATTAAATGCACATATTTTCTTTCCGCCGCTCCCATTGTCAAAACCGCATAATTAATTAATTCCAAATCTTCAACCTCATTAAACAATAGTTCCGCCTCTTCTAATTCTTTTCTCGCTTCCCGAGCCAATGATACTAAATTATATTCCATTGTTTCTTCATTATTCTTAGAAACATCCAAAACAGCTAAATATCTTTTTAAGTTTTTACCACATAATTTAATCCTCAATAAAAAACGCAAAAGATTTCTCTTGGACATCTTTATTTTCCTTCCTCTGTTTTGCTATATCTTATCCTAGAGAAACCTTTTTTATTACCATTATTTAATTTTGTACTTCAATCCACGCTTCCCATGAGGGAAGCGACTTTAGCTCCGGTAGTTATACGAGTATGGGGTGATACTTCAATCCACGCTTCCCATGAGGGAAGCGACTCGCATGATTTGTCTTTAGTACTAGGTAATACGCACTTCAATCCACGCTTCCCATGAGGGAAGCGACATGGCCGTAACCCAGGTAGAGTGCTATGGAGAAAAACTTCAATCCACGCTTCCCATGAGGGAAGCGACTATTAGCCGTGTAGAATGCAACGAAAAAAC
>DUTS01000079.1 GCA_012841935.1 Clostridia bacterium | reverse complement strand
TGGTAATCGTCTTAAAGATTGGAAGTGGTTAAAAACTCAAGTAAAAGATGAACAAGTAACGTTAGTAGATCAAACTGCAGAAATCGGTTTATTGGCTTTACAGGGTCCGCGGGCCGCGGAACTTTTAAGTGAATTTGCGGCTGTATCATTGTTAGATTTAAAGCCTTTTCATTTTTGTAAGACACAAGTAGGAGGTTTTGCTGTTTTAGTTTCCCGAACTGGCTATACGGGTGAAGATGGTTTTGAACTATATGTGGAAATGGCTGCTCTTCCCCAATTATGGGCTAAGTTATTACAAGGGGGGCAAAAAATTGGTTTACGACCTGCCGGTTTGGGAGCACGTGATACCTTGCGTTTTGAGGCTGGTCTGCCTTTATATGGTCAGGAATTAAATGAAGAAATCACTCCTCTGCAGGCTGATTTGGAGTTTTTTGTTGCTTGGTCCAAAACGGATTTTATCGGTAAAGAGGCTTTGTTAGTTCAAAAAAAAGTAGGTTTAAAACGTAAATTGGTAGGTTTTGAAATGTTGGAAAGGGGTATTCCGCGCAGTGGCTACCCTTTGGAAAAGGAGGGCCGAGAAATCGGTGTAGTTACTTCCGGAAATTATGCACCAACATTAAAAACAAACTTGGGTTTGGGTTATGTGGATAGTGAACATGCATTTTTGGGAAATGAAATTGTGGTCAGGGTTAGGGGACGGGAATTAAAGGCCCGTTTAATAAAAAAACCTTTTTATTCGCGAAGGAGGTAAAGAAAATGTATCCGGAAAATTTAAAGTATAGTCAAGAACATGAATGGCTGTTGGTAAAAGAAAAGTGGGGTCTGGTTGGAATTACTGCTTATGCTCAAGAGGCTTTGGGAGATGTTGTTTTTGTTGATTTACCAGAGGTAGGAGCTAAACTTAAAGCCGGGGAATCTTTAGGGATGGTAGAATCAGTTAAAGCTATTTCTGATATTTATGCACCTTGTGCGGGAACGGTAAGACGGGTTAATGAAAATCTTTTTTCTGCCCCGGAATTAATTAATGATGATCCTTATGGGGAAGGCTGGTTGGTGGAAATCGAAATTGAGGAAATAGCCGCTGATTTATTAACAGCTGCGGAATATGCCAAATTGGTAGCTGAGGAGGAATAGATTAATGGTCTTTGTTCCACATACACCCACAGAAAAAAAAGAAATGTTGGCTGCTTTGGGAATAGCTTTTATAGATGACCTTTTTCGGGATTTACCCCCTAAACTGCGTTTGTCGGGGGAGCTTTCTCTTGGTCCGGGTTTTTCCGAAGCAGAGACCTACAAAAAATTGACTGCTTTAGCTGAAAAAAACAAAACGTTGGATGAGGTGATTTGTTTTCGGGGTGCCGGAGCTTATCAGCATTATCAGCCTCATGCGGTTAAGCAATTAATGGCTCGTTCTGAATTTTATACGGCTTATACACCATATCAGCCGGAAATTAGTCAGGGCACTTTACAGGCCATTTTTGAATATCAAACTTCAATTTGCGAATTAACCGGGATGGATGTGGCTAATGCTTCTCATTATGATGGAGCTACTGCCTTGGCAGAGGCGGCTCTTTTAGCTGTAAATGTGACACGGCGAAAGAAAATTGCGGCTAGTAGTTTACTTCACCCTGAATATCAGGCTACTTTAAATACATATTTAAAGCGTAAAGGTGTGGAAATTATTTGGCTGGAATCAAAAAATGGTGTAACTGTTCTGCCAGAGGTTAATGATGAACTAGCAGCGGTTTTAATTGCTAGTCCTAATTTTCTGGGATGTGTTGAGGATTTTTCGCCTTTTGCTTCTGTCATTCATCAAGAAGGTGGTTTATTAATTGCTTGTGTTGATCCTTTATCTTTAGGTATTTTGGAAAGTCCGGGTAAAATGGGAGCAGATTTGGTGGTAGGAGAAGGGCAAAGTTTAGGTCTGCCCCTTAATTTTGGTGGACCTTATTTAGGGTTCATGGCTTGTCGCCAAAAATATATGCGGCAGTTACCTGGCCGCATTGTTGGTCAAACCGTCGATGAACAGGGTAGACGCGGTTATGTTTTAACTTTGCAAACTCGGGAACAACATATTCGTCGTGAAAGAGCTGGTTCTAATATTTGTTCCAATCAGTCGCTTTGTGCTTTAGAAGCCACTGTTTATTTGGCATTATTAGGCCCACAGGGTTTAGCAGAGGTAGCTAAACAGTGCCTTTTTAAAAGTCATTATGCACGAGAACAGTTAAGCAAAATACCGGGGGTACGTCCTGTTTATTCTACACCTTTTTTCCGTGAATTTGTGGTAGAAACCTCGGAGCATCCTTTAAAAATTAATCAGCGACTTTGGGAAAAGGGTATTTTGGGAGGTTTACCTTTAGGTAAATACAATTCTGCTTGGGAGCATCATTTATTGGTCTGTGTTACAGAAATGCGGACTAAAGAAGAAATTGATCAATTAGTTCAAGTTTGGAAGGGGGCCTAAACAGTGGAAAAATTAATTTTTGAAAAAGGTGTTGCTGGGCGTCAAGGAAATTATGTAGCTCCTTTGGATGTTCCGGAACATGCCTTGACTAATCTTTTGCCAGAAAAGTTAATTAGAAAACAGGCTCCTTTATTACCTGAATTAACCGAAGGGGAAGTTGTGCGTCATTATACACGTCTATCCAATTTAAATTATGGTGTGGATACTGGTTTTTATCCATTAGGTAGTTGTACTATGAAATATAATCCTAAATTGAATGAAGTAGTGGCTGCTTTACCTGGCTTTAGTTCTCTGCATCCTTATCAACCTGTGGAAAGTGTGCAGGGAGCTTTGGAATTAATGGCCCGGACAGAAAAAATGTTAGCTGAAATTGCCGGTATGGATGCTTTTACTTTACAACCTGCTGCTGGTGCTCACGGGGAATTAACTGGACTTTTTATAATTATGGCTTATCATGCTTTTCGTGGTGAAATGCAGCGTAATAAAGTAATTATACCTGAAGCAGCACATGGTACTAATCCAGCTACAGCCTCTTTGGCTGCTTGTGAAATTATTCAGATACCTTCTCAAGAAGATGGCCGCGTGGATTTGGCTGCTTTAAAAAGGGTGGTAGGTCCGGACACGGCTGCTTTAATGTTAACTAATCCCAATACATTGGGCTTGTTTGAAACTGAAATTGAAGAAATCGCTGAAATTGTGCATGCTGCTGGCGGATTATTATATTATGATGGGGCCAACATGAATGCTATTATGGGTTATTCGCGTCCTGGTGATATGGGCTTTGATGTAGTCCATTTTAATTTACATAAAACCTTTGCTACTCCTCATGGTGGTGGTGGGCCGGGTTCGGGACCAGTCGGTGTTAAAGAGTTTTTGGAACCATTTTTACCACAACCACTAATTAAATATCATCCGGAAAAGGAAATCTATTATTTAGATGACCAAAGACCACATTCAATTGGTAGTGTCAAGGCTTTTTATGGGAATTTTTCTGTAGTTGTTAAGGCTTATACTTATTTATTGATGTTGGGGGCCGCGGGATTGCGGCAGGCTAGTGCGATGGCTGTATTAAATGCCAATTATTTATTACATTTATTGTCTTCGGATTATCATAAGCCTTTTCCGGGACCTTGTATGCATGAGTTTGTAGTTACTCCGCCTTCTGAAAAGAAAATACGAACTTTGGATATTGCTAAACGTCTTATGGATTATGGTTATCATCCACCTACAGTTTATTTTCCGTTATTGGTAGCAGAGGCTTTATTGATAGAACCGACGGAAACGGAAAGCAAAGCGACTTTAGATCGGTTTGCAGAGGTAATGCGGCAAATTATTAAAGAAACTCCGGAACAATTGGCTCGTGCTCCGGAAAAGACACCTTTGGGAAGATTGGATGAGGCTCGTGCAGCTAGACAGCCTGTTTTAAGATGGCGTCCACAAGCATAAGACACCCTCTTTTATCCCTGTTCATATATTAATAGGACGGGGGTGAGCCATTTATGGCTAAAGCAATCTTTTTTTCAGGCATGGGAACAGTTTATTTTTTACAAAAGCCATCAGGTTTAGAACTTTATACTGCTACTAAGCCAGCTTTGCGATTTTTAAAACGGCGGGGCTATTTGTTGGTTTTGGGAACCCCTGAGTGGCAGGAATATCAATGGCTGCAGGGGCAGTTGTCTACACATAATTTTTCTTTATTGTATTGGAATGGTAAAGAAGAAAGTTTATTACATTTAATACGGGAACGGAAAATTAGTTTGGCGGAGAGTTACTTGCTAACTGATAATGCTTTTTTATCTGAATTCTTATTTTGGGACTGGCAAGTAATTTTACTGCTTACTGGTAAGGGAATTATGACTTGGCAGGGTTTGCGGGAAAAGGAAATTGTTCAAATAGAAGATGTTTGTAAGGATATTTACTCAGCAGCGATTAGTATTGTTATTCGTGCTTTGGGTAATTATGATTAGCTAGATTTGGGAGGATTTTTAATGCAGGAACCTAAAAAAAATGATGTTTTAACAGATGTGGAAAAGCATTTACAAAAGATGGTTACTGCTTTGGAAAACATTAAAATTAGAGAATATGTGGAGTTTTTAAATAATCGACAGCATCTCTTTTTGTCTAATTTTTTGGCCGGTATGGCCCGCGGCCTAGGAATGGCCGTCGGTTTTACAATTCTCGGTGCGGTGCTGCTGGCTTTATTAAAACAAATAGTTTTACTAAATCTCCCTTTAATTAGTGATTTTATAGCTGATTTGATTCAATTGGTTAATGAAAGTTTGAAAAAATAAGTTTGGGATGAAAAAAATGTTTTTTTGGCTTTTGGTCTTTTTAATTATTTTTTTGGATTGGGGAAGTAAATATTGGGTGATGAAAGAGCTCTCTTTAGGACAAACCATTCCGGTAATTAAAAGTTTTTTTCATATTACTTATCTGCAAAATTCCGGTGCTGCTTTTGGTTTGCTACCTGGACAGAAATGGTTTTTCATCTGCATGGCCTTTTTGGCTTTAGCCGTAATCATTTATTTGCAATTTACTCTGAAGGTAAAGCAGTGCTTTTTATCTTTAACATTGGCTTTATTGACGGGGGGAATTTGTGGTAATTTAATTGATCGCTTTTATCGGGGTGTGGTCATCGATTTTTTAGATTTTCGTGGTTTCTGGCCTTATGTGTTTAATTTAGCGGATGTGGCCATTGTTTGCGGTATGCTTTTTTTAGTTTGGCAGATTTTATTTTTAGAAAAGGAGTAGTGTGTTGCCTGAGTTAATTGTTGCGGAAGAAGATGCTGGTCAAAGAATTGATCTTTATTTAAGTAAGGTTTTAAAAGATTTATCACGTTCACGTATTCAAAAAATGCTGAATGCTGGAAAAGTACGGGCAGCAGGTCGAGTGGTTAAAGCTAGCTATCGTTTAAGGGCAGGAGAAAAAATAGTTTATGAATTGCCTTTGGAAACTAAAATTGTGCTCCAGCCGGAAAAAATGCCTTTGGAAATTTTATATGAGGATCAGGCCTTATTGGTAGTTAATAAACCTGCCAATTTATTGGTTCATCCTGTGGGGGATGTTTATTCTGGTACTTTAGTTAATGGTTTGTTGGCCCACTGTACTACTCTTTCCCAACAAGCTAGTATCAGACCGGGGATTGTGCACCGTTTGGATCGCCTAACTAGTGGACTTTTGGTCGTGGCTAAAACTGATGCTGTACATCAGGATTTGGTGGAGCAGTTTCAAAAAAGGATTGTTCTACGCCGTTATTTAGTTTTGGTTCATGGTGTGGTTAATGAACCTGGGGGATTAATTCAGGCCCCTTTGGGGCGTGATCCACATAGGCGTTTGCATTGGACAGTTGTTTCCCAAGGGGGTAGGGAAGCACTTACTTATTATCGACTTGTAGAACAGTTTACGGCTTATAGTTTGTTGGTTTGTGATTTAAAAACCGGTCGGACTCATCAATTAAGAGTGCATTTGGCTTATTTAGGACATCCCGTGGTTGGGGACAGTAAATATGGTTTTCAAAATAAGGCTTTGGGTTTAAAGGGACATGGTTTACATGCTTGGACTTTGGGGTTCTATCATCCCTTAAATGGGAAATGGTTGTGTTTTAGAGTCTCCCCTCCCGCGGATTTCGAAGAGGCCCTGCAGAGGCTGCAGAGTAAAAAGGGGATTAAGTTTTTTAAAAAAGGGGGAAAAGAGGATGAACATTAAGGCTGAATTATTGGATGAAGCTGGTATTAGACGTTCCTTAACCAGAATAGGACATGAGATTGTGGAGAAAAATAAAGGTGTAGCTGATTTGTTAATTGTTGGTATCCGCAGAAGAGGTGTACCTTTGGCTGAACGCTTAGCTGAAATAATTTCTCAAATAGAAGGCACAATATTACCAGTAGGTAAATTAGATATTACTTTATATCGCGACGATTTAACTGTTTTAAGTGATCAACCTATTGTTAGAGCTACGGAAATTCCGGTAGAAGTTAAGGGTAAAAAAATTATTTTAGTGGATGATGTTTTATATACTGGCAGAACTATTAGGGCTGCTTTAGATGCTTTAATTGACTTGGGTAGACCAAAGTCTATTCAATTAGCTGTATTGATTGACCGGGGACATCGTGAATTGCCTATTAGGGCTGATTATATTGGAAAAAATGTACCTACTTCCCGTCGGGAAGCCATCGAGGTCCTCTTAAAAGAAATTGATGGTGAAGAGCGAGTTTTAATTGTTGAAAAACTGTTATAGAGGTTAAGATTTTTTTAACAATGGTGCTTGACAAGATAAATTAAAGGTGTTAAACTCAATTTGGATGTAAAAAGAGAAAATAATACTGTTCCCTTTCTAAGGGGAACGAGAGAGATTTAGTTCCGGTTTTTATAGTGAAAACAGCGTTTCCAAAGCTAATACTGGGGCGAGAGAGACATATTGGGTAGTGAGCTGCCTAGATATGTCATTTTTTTATGTTTATTTTTAGGTTTTTGTTATTTGAAAGGAGGTATCAGCTGGAAAAAAGGCTATTAATATAGATTTTAACTGGGTTGCTGACTTACTTTTGGTTAGGGGGGTGAAGGAATGGGTGTAATCCAATATACATTAATAGCATATGGATTAACGGCAGTGATTTCATTAATGGTTATTGGAGTAATCGTCTTTGTGAATAATTTGGTATCTGGTAATAATAATGATAAATGACAAAAATGCGGGGGTGTAGTAAAGAATGTCCGATGTGTTAATAAAATTATTTCCGGGGATCAGCAGTTTATTTTTACAAGAGCCGGTAATAGCAATTGCTAGGGTTTTGTTAATTATTGCAGGTTTTTTTATTGCTTACTATGGTTTTAAAAGAACTTTGGAACCTTTAATTATGGTCCCCATGGGTTTAGGTATGATTGCGGTTAATGCCGGAGTTTTAATTATTGGTGATGGTGGATTTGGTACTATTTTTATTGATTCTTTGGTTGATGATCCGCTTGATGTTTTGGAATTTATGCAGATTAACTGGTTGCAGCCGATTTACAATTTGACTTTCGGTAATGGTTTAATCGCTTGTTTGGTCTTTATGGGAATCGGTGCCTTAAGTGAAATTGGTTTCATTTTGTCAAGACCATGGACTTGTGTCTTTATAGCTATTTTAGCAGAACTGGGAACTTTCGTTGCTTTTATTATTGGAATCAAAATGGGTCTCTTGCCT